>DAOWED010000180.1 GCA_030638685.1 Candidatus Heimdallarchaeota archaeon
CGATCCAGAATATAGTGATGAACTTAGAGAATCAATCGCAGGTACAAGTAGTTCACCCGAATTATTAATTAATCAAGCAATACAAGCTAGAGATGCAGGAAACAATAAGCAAGCCATTAAACTTTTTGACGAAGCAGCACAAGCATTTAACTATGCTGCAAGTGGTTTTCGTCAACAGAAGAGGTTTAGAGCAGCTTCAGAAGCATCTTATCAAGCTTATCAAGCATATCAATTAGCCAACTTTACGGATAAGGCAAACGAAGCGTTGTTCTTTTTAACTGAAGATCTGTTTTCAGCAGCAGAGAACTATCTTACTTTTGGTGAACATGAAAAGGCAATGATACCAATAACAATTTCATGTTATGCATTTTTCCTATCAGGGGATATTCAGAAGGCAAAGGAAATATATGTAAAATATCTTCCTCAAATTGAAAATATTCCAGGTTTTGGTCTTAACTCTCTATATTCAGTAGGTTATTTTGTAGAAGCTTTAACAAATGTTAGCTCAGAAGCATTCTTTACAGCTAAAGAATATGTACAAGGAAGTTTATTACCAAACTTAGGAGTTGTTCAGTCGGACGATTTCAAAAGATTAATTGAGGAAGCAGTGGAAATAGTTTCTCAGCTGTATCGCTCCAATGTCAAATTACCTAAGATTTCAGTAGAGACAAAGATTGGTGCAGATATTTTATTCAATGAATCTTTCGAAGCAGTATTTGAGGTAGTTAATGACGGAGAAGGTCCTGCTAACCAGACTGAACTTAAGTTGATTCTCCCCTCTGAAGTAGAAGTTTTAGAAGGGCAATTACAAGTTAGTTTGGGAGAAATTGAAGCTGAAGGAAGGAAAGAAGTTAAATATTTATTAAGAAATCAAGATGCGGATGCTGAAGAAGCAACAGTTGAGCTTTCTGGTGAAGTAATAACTACCGATATTCTAAATAATCGGAATGTTAGTTATTTTGGACCCATAGAAGTAACTTTTAGGCGTACCCGTCTTTCTGAAAAGTACAAGGAAGAACTTGACACTTCAAAAGAAAAATTGCTTACTTATGAAATTAAAGTTAAAGAAGTAAATTACGTCTCACCAAAACTGTATGAACAACTTCTTTCAAGCTTCAGAAACCTAATAGCTTTTGTTAATGTCAAAATTGAAGGAGGGGCATTTGAACATGCAAGAGCTGGTTTAGATAATCTTGTGATAATTCGAAAGGCAATGGATAAATTACTTTTAGATGATGAAACAGTAACATCATTCAAAGAGTGGATGACAAGAGAAAAAGATCAATATGCAAATGACAAGGTTACTTTTGAAAGGGAACTTCTTAGAGACCAGCATAGAGATGAAATGAATAACTTAAAACAACAGCTTCTGGGTGAGAAAGTAAAGGAATTGGAAGATCAAAAAACAACTTTGTTTGCTGAAAAACAAGAAGCATTGGATGAACAAAGACAGATACTTGTAACTGAAAAAGAAACAGCAGTATCTGAGCACGATGCGAAGCTTACATTTGAACACAATGAAAAAATTAGAGAAATGGAAGGCTTGAAAGAAGCTGATGCTAATAATTATCAGGAAGAACTTCGTAGCATGCAAACAGAACATAGTGAACAAGTTTCTAACCTTGAATCTCGACACTCAAGTACCCTTGCTGAGAAAGAAGCTCAATTCAGACAAGAAGTTGAGAAGATAAATAATGAACACTATACTGAATTACAAGACCTTCAAACACAAGTTAATAAACAAAAACTCGAACTTGATGAAATGAGGCAAAGGATGAATCAACCCAGTGAGTAGCTGAGTGGATTAAAACATTATTAACAATAAATGGAGTAAAAAAATTGAGTATTGAAGAACTAACTGAAAAAATTCTCTTTGGTTCAGCAGAGGACATCATGACATCTCTTGTACCTTTTTCTGATAAACTACTAGAATATGGAGATTTAAAGCACGGGATTGATGTTATGACTTACTCAATACTCCATCAAAATAATAGTGTTGCTTTGGAGGCTCAAGAAATCTTTGCACCATTACTTAAACAAGAGATGTACAATTTATCAGAATTGGTGAATTACAGCTCTTCTCTTGTGACGAATTTTTATGGTAAAGAAACTCGTTCAGCAACCAGAATTAGAGCAATATTGAATGCTTTTAATTCAACAGGAATACTTCAATCTAACTCTGATATAATTGATACTGCCATGAAATTAGTTCGAGATGATATCGATTTAACATTAACTGAGCTAATAGATGTAATTATCGTTTCAGAGCCTTTTGCGTCTGTACCTTCGATCTCAACTCTCTCGGCTTATCATGATGATGAATTACGTTCGTTGATTAATCAATCAAATGATGGAGTTTCAATTTGTTATCTTTTTGAGAAGTTAGATCTATATGATCGAAAAAAAGCCAAAAATATTCTAGACATTATGAGCGAACAAGAACTGAAAGCAGTTTTTGAACGGATAAAACCTATACATTTTGTTTACCTATTAGATGCAGTCTATCAAGTAGATCCTGTAGCCATAGAACAAATGATAAATCAGTACTTTGGTGTAAGAACATTACTACAGTTGGCTGAACGATTAGGTTTGAAAAATATGGCCTCGCTTTTTGATGTATTGCTTAAGCTGAAAAAGGAAATGGTAAATGAATTAATCACAAAACTAGGAATGCCTGGTTTTGAATACCTTTACAAAGAATCATTAGGAACAACTGATGGAGTAACTTTCTTAAGAAAAGTTTATTCTATGGACAGTTACCTATTAGATCGAGTACTGGGCTTTCTACCTCATGAGTTGCTTGTTGAAACCTTGGTAAAAATACCAGATAAACTAATTGTTGAGGACTTTGTAGCATTCATTTATGACTATAATCAAGAATTGGGTAATAGAATTAACTCATGGTTAAGATATTAGTGGTTAAGCGCCTTAACTATTATTTCATAAAGGATCACAAAAAAAATTCTTGTCTTTTTAGCCTTGAAATGCACGATTATGGTCAATTTGATCTTACACTGATAATCTCAATCGAGTTAGAAAATGCTATTTGCACGGTTTAAACCGATAAATTGTTCATCTGATTTTTCTTCATGTTGATTTACCGTTTATTTTTTAATAGTTATTGAATTAGATAGAGAAGAGGCGATTTATTTCGCTTATATCTGGTGAAACTCAAAGTGTCTAATGAACGTCGGATAGATTCATATTTTTCATTATATGAAAAGACAATGCGTCCAAAAATAGAGATTACTGCTCCTCAAGAAATTTCATCCATTGTGGTTGCTTTAGATGAAACACCGAAAGCTGAAAAAGCTTTAATCGAGGCGATCGAACTAGCTAGACGATATGATGCAAAACTCAAAGTCATCAGCGTCATGGAATATTTTCGAATTATAGAACAATCTATTGATCTTGCCAGTTATGGGATTGAGAAACAAGTAAAAAAGATTGATTTGAAACTTGCAGAAGAAGAAGGCCTGGAATTTTCCCACGAGCAAGCACTAGGTCCAAAACCTTCAGAATTAGCGAGGTTCTTGGTGATCACAGAACCTGCCCCAACAATTATATCGTCCCCGATATTCAAATTTGGGAGGATGGTTGCATTTGAACCAATATAACACCTTTTACCAGTTTTAACATTTCCCAGTACCACAGCATTCGGTGCAACAGTGCTAAAATCGCCAATAACTACATTGTGCATGATATTACAACCATAATTAAGTTTTACGAATTTCCCGATTTTGCATTCACTGGAAACATGAACAAGTGACTGGATTACCGTTCCTTCTTCAATCTTTGCCGATCTGGAAATTTCTGCCGATCTGGAAATCAATTGAGAGAAATTAAATCCATGCTTAGAGTAATGATTA
>DAOWED010000162.1 GCA_030638685.1 Candidatus Heimdallarchaeota archaeon
TTCAATCATGTTATCTATTCGTTGACCTAGTAGACATGAATCATAATCTCGAATGGCATCGTCCCGAGTATATGGACCGTTTTGCTCATTTTGTTCTTTCAGTCTAGATTGATACATTTCCATTGAGTCTGTAAACACTGTTATAATGACATCATCTTCTGTTAGTTCAAAGTACTTAGCAAATTTAATAGCCATTAACATATTAGCAATACTTGATATCCCTAACAGATGTAATTGGTCTATAATATTATCTGGAACGCCCATTTCTTTTAGATAAGCATGACCGGCTGGTTCATTGAAAAGGCGCATAAGTCGAATTGCGTCAACATCATCTATTGCAATTACCATATCAGTATTTTTTACATTATGAATCCAAGGAATATGTTTGTCAGTTACACCCTCCAAAGCATGTGCTCCATAACCGTTTGTCAACATTGTTGGACATTGGAGTGCTTCTCCTGCAACAATTTTAGAAGTAGGATATTCTTTCTTTAGAAAATCTCCACAAGCAATTGTTCCTGCAGAACCAGTTGTTAAGACTACTCCTCTGTAAGTACATCCTTTTAATTCTGCATCAAGAATATCTTTCATTGCGTTTCCTGTAATATCATAATGCCATAGGTAATTACCAAACTCTTCAAACTGGTTGAATACTACAATATTTTCTCTTGTGCGCTTTAATTCCCAGACTTTATCGAATATTTCTTTTACATTACTCTCAGAACCGGGTGTCTGAATTATTTCACCAGCTACTAATTTTAGCCAATCAACTCTTTCTTTGCTCATCTCTTCAGGTAGAATAGCTATTGATTCACATGATAGTAGTGCCGCATCATAAGCTCCTCCTCGACAATAGTTACCTGTAGAGGGCCATACTGCTTTATCAGTTACCGGATTAAATTGACCTGTTACTAACTTTGGTACCAAGCACCCAAATGTTGCTCCCACTTTATGAGCTCCAGTTGGGAAATATTTACCCACTAAAGCTATTATTCTAGCTTTAACTCCTGTCATTTCTGAAGGTAGTTCAATATAGTTTACCCCAGTGAATAACCCTCCTTGAACTTTAGGTTCATTTTTCCAAGTTATTCTAAAAAGGTTCTCTGGGGAAACATCCCATAGACCTACTTTGCTTAATTTGTTAATCATTGATTCAGGGATAAGTGAAGGGTTTTTCATTTGTGCAAAAGTGGGAATTATGATATTTTTCTCCTTTGCCCTTTTTACTGAAACTTCAAGGTTTTCTTCATTAAGTGTTAGATCAATCATTTCAACCTTAATAGGTTTTCAGACCTCTTGAACATTTTGTTAACATCAGAATGATAATTTCTTTTTTTCAATAACAATATTTCAACTATCGTCTATCACAACATATAGTAATTAAGAAAAGAATTTTTCTTGAAGAGGAAGGAAATTGAAAATAATTGATTCGCTTGATAATAGAATTAAATGGCCAGTAATATACAATATAGATGAATCTAGAAAAAGAACTGATTATTCCTTCACATTAGAAAATGAAGAACTTCATATTACTGGAGAAGAAGAATCATTAGGTATAGTTTTCATTCAACATTGGGAAGAAGAAACAAAGAAGATGTTAACGGGGATAATTAAAGGGATTAAAGAGCATAATAACAAGTGGTGGAAATTTATAGATGAAACCCCCGAGGAGAAGTTTTTGATTAAAAAAATGCAAGAAGTCCTCTCCTCTAAAAAGAAAGTCTTTTTCTCTCATGCAAACGATGCTGACGGTTTTTTTTCAGCTCTATGGTACAGTAAGCTTAACCCCGACCTGGAGCCAATCTTCTTTGATCATCCCTTCGCTGATATGTCAAAAATTAATGAACTTGTAGTCAAGCTCAATGACGCTGATTTAATTGTCGCCTCATTGGATCTTAACCTTTTTGACCTTTTTCCGCAAATTGATCCAGAGACAAGTTCTTGTCGAGTTGTTGATCATCACCCCTTTGATAAACAACTTCCGGCAAAAAACAATCATGTGATCGATATCAATTCTCCTTCTGCAACAGATATTATTCATAATGAATTAATAGCCGCCGGAAAAGCAACTGAAGAAACCAAGTTCATTACGATGATAGTTAACTACCTTGACCAAGGTAAAATGAAAGAGTATTGTACCTCCATTTTTTCTCAAGATAAGACAATTGAAGAGCAGTTTAAAGAAGATGAGAGTTTGTATGCTTTAGCTATCCACCTTCTAATAGCAGCTCATGCAAGACCTCAATTAATGCCAATAATCTACGATTTATTTTCAGAAAAGGGAGTTATTAACGGTATTCAAACTACATCTATAATTTCTTTGATCGAAGAAATGGTTGTAAAAGAGATATATACTCGCCGAATAGCTAATTCTTGGCCAAAAAGTAAATTCTTGATAATTATTGATCTTTCACCTTTTGAAACCGTTCCTTTAACACGTTTTATTTTTCCCCAGATTGATAAAGATCAAGATAAAGCCTTTGAACTGGCATTTATTATCAAACCTATTGGTGGTAAAATAATTCAAAATCAATGGAATCTTTCAGCAAGAGGATCTTGGGATTTTCAACCTTTGGTTCCTGAAGACTCACCTATAAACTTCAGCACTTTAATGCGAACTATATTTAGAGGTGGAGGTCACAGATTTGCTTCTGGAGGAACATGTGACTATGAGAAAATTATTCCAAAGTTAGATGAAGCAATCGAAGTGATCCAAACATGGGGATATTCTAAAAAAGACATTAATCTCATGTTTTATTTTTCACAGAAACCAAAGGAAAGGCTACTTTAAGAGTAAATCATCTGATTTTTTAGTGTAATTCATTTTTGCTTTGTTTTTTCAAGAACCTTTTAAGAATAAAGAGCCCAATGTTTAAACCTGAAATTAGCTTGTTAACAGACTTAGAAGAAACGTTTCTTTGAAAATAAGGAATCTTTACCTCGGTACAGCTAGAAGGATCAACAAGGAATGCTTCCAGTTTTATCTCTGAAGAAAAAAGGAAAGAGGTTTCATGAAGAGAAAGACGATCTAGGAGAGAAGAACTAATTAACCAAAAACCTGATTGAGTGTCTCTAAAGGGAAGATGGAAAAGAAGATGGTGAAAGAATGATAGAAGTTTATTTCCTACAAGATTCCAGCCCGAAAAAGAATCTCTATTGGATTCTATCAAACGATTTGTTGATAAGAAAAGATAACTATCAGAAAGAGAAAGAGAGATTAGTTTTGGGAGAAGAAAAAGAGGATAAGTCATATCTCCATCAAGACAAACAAAAATATCAGCCTTAATTTTTGCAAAAGCAGTTAAGTAGGCTTGTCCATAACCTTTTTTGGGTTCAATCAGTACTTCAACCGGGAAATTTGCTAGAAAAGAAGGTAAGGGGTCCTTTGTTTCCTCTAGAGGTGTATATACAATATATGCAGTAGTTTCAAAACCTAATGAAAGGAGTTTTTCAGAAGGAAATGATGAAAGAACTTGAGTAACCGGTTCTGAAAGGCCAAGTATAGGTATAATTAAGGCAAGGCGTTTGTTGGACAAGGATATCACTCAGTGAATTTATGAAAAGTTTTTAGGAAAATAACTTTATTCTTTATCGCGTAATTCATATTTGTTCATAGTAAAGTGTTACTATGGACAACGACAGCGTAAAATTTTGGGAAGGAGATGAGTGGACTAGTAAATTTCACGAAGAAAAGAAAGGACCTAAGATTTTATGGCTTACTCTCATATTACTAGCTGCATTTTATTGCGCAATGTTGATTTCTACCTATTTTGGTGAAGCAGGAATATTCGGGTTAATAGTGTTTATGATGGTAGGTTTCATTGCGTACAAAAAATATTTTACAAAATGGTTACTGAAAAACGCTCAAAAAAAATGATATGATAAGATTGAAAGATTATTTTGAAGAAAAAAACCTCAAAGAAATATTCTGGATTTTAGTTAATAGTAAAACGAAAGCAGGAACAGGGCATTCTATCAAAGCACTTGAAAAATTAGGTGTTTCCGAGGAAGCAATCTATAATGCTCTTGAGGAACTAACAGCTTACAATTTGAATGCTACTGCGTTTTCAACAGTTTTGGGAGCTCTTTCAGTAGTAGAGCACCCAGAAATAATAGAACTAATGCAAACACTGAAATCAGTTTACCCCTCACAAATTGTAATGATCTTTAGTCTTCAAGGCAAGAAATTGAGACAACAAGGTTTTACTAACTATCAAGAATATATAACAGCACAGAAACCGTAGAAAAGTATCGTTGATTATAAGGCCAGAGAGGAAATCCGGCCTATCAATAATCATGAAGAAGGGGAAGGAAAAGTGGGAAGGTTTGGATTAGCTAGAGATTGTATCCTTCGGACAAATAACTCTGAAAGAATAGAAGGAAGATCAGGGGAAGGAAGATCAGAAGAGATTAATTGTCGGGAAACATAACCAAATGAAAAGAAAAGAACGTTAAATGCCATATTTAGAAAAGTGTGAGAAGCAGTATTATGAAGTAGACTATCTAAATTTGAAATATCAAAAGAAAGAAGAGGGGCAAGAACTTCAGGGTCAAAATCAAGAATGACTCGAGAAATAGCCCATGGAGAATCTGAAGGACCAGCGGGAGTAAAACGGGTACGAATACCTGATTCTAAGGATGAGCTACTGTGTGTCTCAAAAATAAAGGATAGATGAGGAATAATAGGGTACATAGAAGGATGTTGCCCAAAAAGAACCAAGTCACCTGCTATGTAAAATACTTGACGAAGGAGTTGAACTAGGGAAGAAGAGAGTTCTAAATCTGATTGACATCTAAAAGAAAGAAGAGAATTACCCCAATTAACATCAAGCGAAAGAAGGTTAGGTGAAGCTAAGGCGGGTGAAAGAGAGGAAGAAAGGTCAGGTAGAGAGAGACTGGATGAATAAAGCTGAAGAAGGGTGATATAGTGAGTCAAGTCTTTCTTCAGGGATTCTGCAGTAAAACGACCCTCAATTCGGGATTGAAAATGAGCAGGAATATTAAGTTCTCTTAAGTGAAGAAAAGAAGGTAATTGGGGCTTTTTGGCTGTATCTTCATTAATAATTGCCTCTGCTTCTTCATCAAAACCTAATGTACCTTCGAATTGTCGAGAAACAGAAAGTAAAGCTTCTGGAGTATCAATTAGATAACTGCTAGAGTGCTCCTTTGTAAGAACCCAGATAGACTCGTTACGAAGACGATCAATATGATCCATTTTAGTGAGATGAGACCATTCAGAAGCGATTACTCCAAAGCCTTGGGTGGTAAGTTCATTAGAATAAAAATCAGCAATTGGCTCATGGATTTGTTCAGCTTTGGAAGGATCAGTTAACCAAAGAGCATGAGAAGTAATATCATTTATAACAAAAGTAACAAGATGGCCTATTATTAGGGGTGAATCATCTTCAGAAGAAGGAGCTATGGCAATGTGCTGAACAACAGATGAAGTCACAAATGGTTCAAAAAAAGCAAGTTGAGTTAAAAAATCCTCAGATGATAAAGAAGAAGGCATAAGATAAGAAGAAAAGAAAGTATTTTTTGATTTATGTTCGAAGAAAAAGTGAAAAAAATGAAAAATAAGAAACACATGAAATAATCAAAAAATAAGGAAAAAGAAGGAAGGGAGAGAGAGATTTATGCTCATTAAAGAACCAATGCCAAGTGTTTTCTCAAAGAGAGCACGATAGACCAAAAAGGTATTTTATCCTAGTGATCGTCTGGCTCGCTCATACATTCTTTCAGGGTTAGCATAATATTCTCTAATTGTTGCACTAACATCTCTGAAGTGTTTAATTTGCCGCCTAACCATCCAACGAAGGATTGTTTCTCTACGACGAATTTCATTCCAACAATCTTGATCGGTTAAATCAGTGATAGTCTTAATTTTTTCAATCATGTACGATCGACCAAAGTAAGTGTATGAATCTTTCTGAGGAGACCAACCAAAGACACGGTTAGTTAGAAGCTCTTTAGTAATTGGGTCAAAATCGACTATTTCAACTACTTCTGTGGCACGTCTTTCAAACTTACCAGCTACTCTAACTTTTCGCTGAACATGAACAACATCTAAAACACGGACCATGGTACGGGGAACATTCATGGGTTCGTTCTCGAGACGATGGATAACACCAGTAACATCATCACCGTGGATAGTACCAGCACCGGAGTGACCAGTAGACATTGCTTGGAACATGGTGTAGGCTTCTGAACCACGTATTTCTCCAACTAAGATATAATCAGGACGCTGTCTCATGGCTGCACGAAGGAGGTCATACATATCAATCTCTCCTCTACGACGACCACGAACATCAGCAGTGCCGAAACCGGAACGGGTAACAGAAGAAATCCAATTCTCATGACCAATGTTTAACTCAGCGGTATCCTCAATAGAGACGACTTTAAGATCGGGTTTGATAAACATACAAAGAGAATTAAGAAGAGAGGTTTTACCTGCTGCAGTACCTCCTGCAACAAGTAGGGACATCCTGTTTTCGATTAAGAACCAGTACCAAGCAGCCATTTCTACGCTTAACGAGTTAAATATCAGTAAATCTATTATTGTCCATGGATCTGCTCTGAATCTTCTTATTGTGAATGTTGATCCTTTTTGTGTCACTTCTCGTCCATAGGATAGCTGTAAACGTGATCCATCAGGTAAACTTGCATCTAGTAACGGCTGTGATATTGATAGATGTCTTCCTGATCTTTGTGCTAGTTTTATTACAAAACTATCTAATTCATCATGATTATCAAATGCTACATTTGATGCTATTGACTCATAGCTTCTGTGCCATATATAGAGTGGTATTCCTACTCCATCACATGATAAATCTTCTACTTGTGGGTCTCTGAATAGTGGTTCTATTTTTCCGAAACCTATTAAATCCCTCATTATGTAGTACATCACTTTATCAAATGATGATGCTTCCATTTTTATTTTGTAAATTCTTATTATTTCATCCACTTTTCTTCTTAGAAACTCTTCTGCTTTCGCTTTATCAGTTAATGTTGAAAAGTCCACATCTAATTCATCTATCAATATGTCAGTTATCATATTGTATTTTTCTTCTTCATCTGTGTTCAATGGCGATTCCATTACTAAGTAAGATGTTCTTTTACTTACTGGATCAGTTTGTATCAACGCGTATGAGTGCGGCGGAATTAACGGATATGTTTCCTCCAACACTGGCATCGTTGATGCATCAAAGCCTAGGTCTAGATCATCGTCGTCATCTATTCCTATTTCCGGCATACTTGGTGATTCATCTGGCATTTTTCTCTCGTACCTTTTTATGTTCACTAGATAATAAACCTCACGGAGTATTACGTTTTCTTTTTTTTTCGTGTTGTGCTAGTTTCTTCTCATTCCTTTTATCTTTTTTCCATATTTGTGTTTTTCTGCTCGCTTTTTTTTCCAACCGTTTTTAAATTTGAATTACTTTTCTTGTACATGCCCCGTTTTTTCTTTCCTTTCCTTCTTTTTCTTTTTTCGTTTCAGCTCATTTTTGCCCCTCTGGCCTCTGCAACCACTTCTGATTCTTTTTCTTTATCTTTTGATCACCCAATTGCGCTTATTTGGGATGAAGGAAAGACATCTTCTCTTGAATTATCCATGATTTACAATGCTTCTCTTTCTCCTTCATCCTCTTTTCTTTTCTTAACTGAGCTTGAAGTCTCTAGCTCTTTCAGTGACAATAATTTTTCTAATCACACTTTATCTGCCTCTCTTTTTTCAGGTACTAATCTTTCCTTTAACTTCAGTTTTTTTTCTCGAGACGATCTATTTGATGGAGTTTTCTATCATAGAATCTGGGCTAAATTAAACAACTCTTCCCCTTCAGATTATCTTTCTGCAGAATACGATTTCGACTGGAATGATGCTAGAGAAACAAATATTTTGGGTTTTTCTATTGGTTTAACGTTTCTTCTTTGGCTTTTAGGTGCTTTCTTCGTTTTTCTTCTCCCCCTCCTTCTTATTCCCACCATCTACATGTACTACAAAGAACGAAATCGTTCACGGAAAGGACCCATCTCGCATCCTCAGCACCCTTCAGAATACAGTACACCCATCAAAACCTCCTCTCAGTCTGATATACCAACTTATTCTGTCCCTCATCCGTCCTGTCCCACTTGTGGTTCCAAACTTGTGGGTACTCGTTTTTGTGTCAATTGTGGAGCTGAAATTGAGAAATAGTTATTTTCTAACCTATTTTTAGTTATTTTTTACTTTTTCTCTGAATAACAAATTTCCTCTGTAATTCCCGAGTGAGCCGTACAGACCATTTTTATAGTTTTTATTTCTGCAATTTTCTTGATTGATTCTTTTTGCATCTTAGTATCCATGTTTATCATTCTATAAAATGGACCTATTTTTCCACCTTTGATGGATACAGTGTCCCCAGTAAAGAGAATTTCTTCGTTTACTAAGTAACTCATTGATCCAGGTGTATGCCCAGGAGTAGCTATTCCTTTAACTACTGTTTCTCCAAGTTTTACTTCCTCTCCATCTTTTAATAACTGATACTCTTTAATTGGTTTATTTTTAGTGAATGGAAATCTTCTTGTTTTTCCTGTTATCATTTGTTCTTCATCCACGCTTAGAAAAATTAGGGCATTTTTGAAAAGATTTAGTCCCCCCACATGATCAATATCTGAGTGTGTCAAAAACACGTGTGTTACTTCCTCCGGTTTAATACTAATTTTTTCCATTTCCTTAATTATTGCTTTCTCCCTATAACCTGCATCAAAGCATATTGTTGCTTCCTCTGCTTTGTAAATATAGAAATTCATAAAATTAGTTTTTACTGCAAACAATCTTTCATTAATTTTTTCTGTCTTAATGCATGAAAATGTAGCTATAAAAAGTTCTTTCGCTAACCAGAGTGAAATAATTATTACAACTATCCAGATGCATATTGCTAGTAGTAATTCCATTTCACAGATCCTTCTTCGTGATTTTGATGCTCATTATTTCCATTGATTCTACTATTCTTCCCCCTCTAAGATAAGTGATTCTATCTGATAAATCAATTACTCTGAGATCGTGTGATGAATTTATTACCGTTATTCCCTCTTCTTGATTGATACTCTTAAGCAGTTCCAATATCAGCTTCCCTGTTTTAATATCAAGGTTTGCAGTTGGTTCGTCTGCTAAAAGTAACTTTGGCTTGTTTACTAATGCTCTTGCTATAGCTACCCTTTGCTGTTGACCACCAGAAAGTTGAGTTGGTCTATGATCTCCTCTTTCTTCCAGACCTACTCTTTTAAGCTCTTCTTTACTTCTTCTTTTTCTTTCTTCTCGAGGGATATTAGCAAAAATTAATGGTACTTCAATATTTTTTTGGGCAGTTAATGATGGTATTAAGTGATAATCTTGGTAAATAAAGCCCATAAAATCATTCCTAAGATGAGCTAATGCTTCTTCCTCTTCTTCAATTATGGTTCTTCCGGCTATCTTGACATCTCCTTTTGTGGGTTTGTCAATTGTACCTATTATATTTAGAAGAGTTGATTTTCCAGACCCTGAAACACCCATTATACAGTGAAATTCTCCTTCAACTACATCAAAACTTACCCCTTTTAATGCTTTAATCTCTTCTGAAGGGAGTACATAAGTTCTTTCCAGATCTTTTATTTCCACTACTTTTGTTTTTGTCATTTTATCTCTACCTCTTCTGTATGAGCTATCTCAAAGACTTGATCCTTGATCCTTGTTATCTTTTGATCCCTCGTTATTTGCCCATCACTGATCCAGAGCACTCTTTTACATATATCTACCATTTTCAGATCATGTGTTGATAAGATAAAAGTGGTTCCTTCATTTTCGTTGATTTCCTGCAATAAATCAACTATCTGCTTGGCTGTTTGAATATCAACGTTTCCTGTTGGTTCATCTGCAAGAATCATTTTTGGTTTATTAGCCATTGCTCTTGCGATAGCAACTCTTTGCTTTTCTCCGCCTGATAGTTCATTCGGCTTATGTTCCTTTCTTTTTGATATTCCTACTAGCTCTGTTAATTCATTTACTCTTTTGATACGTTCCTCTCTTGGTCTTCCATGGAAGATTAACGGTAGCTCTATATTTTCAAAAGCAGTTAAATTACTTAATAGGTTGAATGATTGGTAAATATAGCCTATTTTCTCTGTTCTATAATCTACTAACTGTTTATCTGTCAAATGTGTCAGATTAACCCCATCTATTAGTACATAACCGTTATCAGCTTTTAACATCCCTCCTATAACGTTCAACAAAGTGGTTTTTCCTGAGCCTGATGCTCCCATTAAAGCTACAAATTCTCCTTTCCCTATCTTTATGTTAATCTTTTCAAGAGCTTTTATCCTTATTCTTCCACCATCCATAAGGTAGTCTTTTGATAAATCTATTAATTCTATTAATTGTTCCATTTTTTTCTACCTCGGGTTAATCGCCTCTGCCGGGCTCAAATTTGTTACTCTACTGACCGGTCTTGCTGATGCTAAAATTACTACTCCTATAGTTAAGAATATCAGAAAAAATGTGCTCCAGATCACTCTCCAAGAAAATCCTGCTGAGAATATTATTGGTTCCACAGTTGATCCTCCATAATTCATGAAATTTGTTGTTAACCCGAGAAGTATACCTAATAATGCAGAGCTTACGCCTCCAATTATTCCTACAATAAGTGCTTCCGCTCGAAGTAACCAGCGTACTTGTTTTTTCGTGGCACCCATTGCCATCAGCACACCTATTTCTTTTGTTCTGGCATCAATTGATACAAATAATGCATTGAACGTTGATGTTACACATATTCCAAAAGTAATTACTCCTATCCATATGAAATAATCCTCAATAGGAGCTGCATTTCTTGGAAGATGCCTTGAAATATAATCGCTAATCAATATGAACCCAAGAAAACCTATTGATATTATTAAACCTAATAGGGTTAGTACAAGAGATGATAATCTTCCCTTTATTGAATCATATGAATAATTTAGCAATTCTTTTCTATCAACTGATTTTTTGGCTAGTTTCTGATTATTATCCTCTGAAGTCATTTTATTTGTCCCTCCTCTTCAAATCCTTGTTCTTCGGTATTAATTCTTTAACTATCTCTACAAGCATTTTTTTCAGAATTTCAGAGGTTTGATCGATCCCATTATTTATTGCATTCCATGTTGAGAACGATGAAATGAATTCAGCCTTAATTAGGTTTGAGCTTGATAACTCATCTGATTCATACTTACATCTTCCTATTTCTTGAAAAATACAAACCGGGTTGGGGCAAACTATTGCAACCTCATTTTTAGCACCCTCAGCTTTTACTAATGTTAATTCCGAAACTGAGTTGATTGCTTCTCCGCATGCACACTGTAAAACTATTTGATTAGCCATCTTTTCACCTCTTTCCTCCTTGCAAGTTGATTCTTTCTTGCGTTTTTTGATCTTTCTTTTTCAATCGTAGCTTATTGATTAATACTGTACTTTCTCTAATAGCTACTCCCACAAAAAAGCCAATCAGGATGTACTTTATCATTTTATTAAATCCTGATTCAATATAGTCTTGCTTCACATCCTCTAAATCCTCTGCATACTTCTCATTTGCCATTTCAGCAAAACGATATTGAAGTCCGGTTCCAACTAGTGCCCCTAAGAACTTAGCTTTGCTTCCAATTGCCACTCCTACTATAAATGGAATAAGCAAACCATAAATTTCATAGTGATCACCTAATTCTTTAGGTGTCATTTCTTGCAGTGTTCCTTGATCTACTAGATACCAGAAATAAGGTGCTGCAAAAACTAAAGTGAAAATTATTAAA
>DAOWED010000189.1 GCA_030638685.1 Candidatus Heimdallarchaeota archaeon
AGCTTGAAGCTCAAAAATAACATCGTTAATTTCTTCTTCACTCATCATAGCTGCTTTTTCTTTGTCTATTTCACCAAGATCCACCTCTGAATCAACTAACAACTCGATCATTGATTTTACCTCTTTTTGGATAGATTTTGGCACTATATTGTGTTCTCTGTTATATCTTTGCTGAATTAGCCTTCGTCTATTATTTTCCTGAATCGTAGCTTTGATACTATCTGTTTCTCTATCAGCATACATGATCACTCTACCTTTAACATTCCTTGAAGCTCTCCCAATAACTTGAGTAAGACTTTTTTGAGATCTAAGAAAACCTTCTTTATCAGCATCTAATACTGCTACGAGTGCCACTTCAGGTAAATCCAGTCCTTCTCTAAGTAAGTTAATCCCTACAATAACATCAAAATCGCCTCTACGAAGATCTCGTAATATTAATACTCTTTCAAGTGTATCAATATCTGAATGTAGGTATCTTACTCTAATATCAAGACCTGCAAGATAGTCTGTTAGATCCTCTGCCATCCTTTTTGTTAGAGTTGTAACTATCACTCTTTCATCATTAGCAGTAGCTTTTTTGATTTCACTGTAAAGATGATCAATTTGACCAGCTGTCGGATAAATGTCTATTTCCGGATCTATCAATCCTGTTGGTCTTATTATTTGTTCAACAATTTGGTCTGAGTTTTCCAATTCATATGTTCCTGGTGTAGCACTCATGAAAATAGTTTCATTTATTGAATTACTGAACTCCTCCCATGTCAAAGGTCTATTGTCAAGTGCAGAAGGAAGTCTAAAACCGTGTGTAACTAGTGATTCTTTTCTTGACCTATCTCCTTTGTACATTCCTCTAATTTGAGGAACTGTCACATGGCTTTCATCTATTATTGTTAAAAAGTCCTCTGGAAAATGATCTAACAGAGTGAAAGGTGCTTCTCCTGGTTCTTTACTTGAGAAATATCTTGAATAATTTTCTATTCCTTTACAGTATTTGTACTCTTTCAGCATTTCAAGGTCATATTTGATCCTTTGTTGGATTCTTTGCGCTTCAACTAACTTATTTTCGCTTAATAATTGATTGTGGTATGAAGTTAATTCTTCTTCTATTTCTTGAAGAACACTTTCTATTCTTTGTTCTTCTGTCATGAACTGAGTAGCCGGATAGATTACGACTTCTTTAGTGTCATCAATTACTGTTCCAGTTATCCCATCAACCCACGATAAACGATCTATTTCATCTCCAAAAAATTCAACTCTAATAATTTCATCTGTCCAAATAGGGTTAATTTCTACTATATCTCCTCTTACTCTAAAAGCCTTAGGTTTGAAATCAATATCATTTCTCATATATTGTAATCTAACTAACTCTAGCATCAACTCCTCTCTTCCAAGTGAACTCTTACCTTCCTTAAGAATTATTCGAGCATCTCTGTAGTTTTTAGGTGGCCCTGTTCCAAAAATACATGATACAGTTGCGATAATAATAACGTCATCCCTTTCAGACAATAATTTTAAACTACTGTGCCTTAATTTTTCTATTTCTTCATTTATGGATACTTCTTTTGAAATGTATAGGTCTTTAGTGGCTACATAAGATTCAGGCTGATAATAATCATAATAACTTAAATAAATACCAACACCATTTTCTGGAAAAAGTTCTTTGAACTCAGCGTATAACTGGGCTGTCAATGTTTTGTTAGGTGCTACTACTAGAACAGGTTTATCGATTTTTTGGATTACGTTTGCTATGGTATAAGTTTTTCCTGAGCCGGTTACACCCATTAAAGTCTGTTTTTTGTATTCTTTAGCATGTCCACTAAGGAGACCATCAATAGCTTTCGGTTGATCCCCTTCTGGGGAATAATCAGACTCTAGGCTGAATTTAAGCACATTTTTACTAGTTTTTCGATGTTCATAAACATCACTAACACAGAGAGCTAAAAGTAATAAAAGTGAACTAAGCGGTTCAAAGCGAAGGAAAAAGACGATTACAGAACCGATGAAAAATAAAGAAATGAAAAAGCAACTGAAGCAAAAAGAGAGGAAAAATATTGGGTCTTGATTAAGAAAAAGTAAAAAAAATGCCGTCGGCGACAGGAATTCCAAAGCCGAGATAATCTCAAAG
>DAOWED010000052.1 GCA_030638685.1 Candidatus Heimdallarchaeota archaeon
ACTGATCTCAACCCTGACACTTACACTATCGAACTTCAAGGAACTGGGACAGTAGTTACTTCTACCTCTTGGACCTCTGGAGTGGCAATTACCTATAATGTTCCGGAAGGTTTTGTTATAGGTAGTTATATCTACACAGTCAACTTTACTGATACCTATGATAATTCTGTTATTGAAAGTGTAACTTTTACAGTAGGTGACACAGTTGACCCCATTATAACAAGCACTACAATTGATTTAGCTGTGGATATAGATTATACTGGACAGACTATATCTTGGACAGCAACAGACCTCAACCCTGATACTTATACTATCGAACTCCAAGGAACAGGAATTGTGGTAACTTCTACCTCTTGGGTATCCGGTGTGGTAATTACCTATAATATACCGGATGGTCTTGCTATGGGTGCTCATATCTACACAGCCACTTTTACTGATGATGGGGGCAATTCTGTTACTGATAGTGTTACTTTTTCAGTAGGTGATACGGAAGAACCTATCATAATAAGCGTACCAAGTGATTTAACAGTGGAAATAGATTATACAGGACAAAGTGTATCATGGACAGCAACTGATCTTAATCCTGACACTTATACGATTGAATTACAAGGGACAGAAGTAGTATCTCCAACCTCTTGGATCTCTGGAGAAGTAATTTACTTTAATATACCTGATGGTCATGCTATAGGTGTTTATATCTACACAATCACTTTTACTGATGTTAGTGGTAATTTTGTTACTGATAGCGTTACTTGTACGGTCGAAGATTCAGTAGATCCAACTGATCCAAGTGACGGAAACGGAAGTAGTTTCAGTCTTATTCAAATCATTGGAGCCATAGCTGCCGGTGTAATCCCTATTAGTGGTTTTATCTACATTAAATCCTTTGGCTGGAGACACCGTAATATCATCGATATGTACATGAACGATGTATCGATTGATGAAATAGCTAGTAAAACAGGTAAAAGTAAAAGGCAAATTGAAGTTATTTTGAGGAAAACCGGCAAACTTGATTAACAATCGATACCATGAGCTAATTAGAAAAACAAATTTATACTTCTTGTTTTTCTAATCTTCTTCTAAGAAATCGTCTAGAGTATGATTAAGATCATTTTTCAAAGTTATTTTTTCCAAGAATTCTCTTTCTAATCTTAGACTTTCCTTCTCAAGAACTTTTTTAGGCAAAAATTGGTGAAAAAGCTTCAAATTAGTTCTTTGCTCTAAAAATTGCGTTTCATAATATTCCTTCCAGTAAAGTTCTCCTTCTTCGATGAAGTAATCCTCAGGAATTCTCTCGTCAAAAGATTCTCTTGCAAAATTACGAACATGCTCAATTACTTCTTCTCTCGAATCACCATTAAACTCAGGGAAAGAACCGATATCTTTCCTATTGCTGGCTACAAAAAAAGTTTTTTGAGTAAAGATCAAAATAATAAAATTCTTCAATCGATTGCATATCCATCTTGAGATTATGGGGAAAGAATTATGCTCCAGAACACATTCTCCCACTAAAATCATTTCAGGTAAAGGTTCAAACTTCACAAAAGAACTTATCTGATTTGCTTCTCGATAAACAGCACTAGCTCTTTTGTTAATCAATACTCCCATCTCGCTACATTTAGTAATAATTTCATAAGGGGCTGATACTAACAATACCCTTGCTTCTTCATTGAACTCCTCTGTTGAATCAACATGATAGCTTGCTGCTTTTACAAGTTGTCTAGCTGGTGTTTGACGAAAAACGGACATTTTATCACCTACATGAAGTCATCCATCGTGGTTTGCACCATATTCCCCACTTTGAGAAAAGGAAGTGCTCTCTTAATAACTACTCCCACATTTTTTAGCTGTATTGGTTTTCTTATATCTACTTTTTCCCTTTGTAATTCAATTATTCTAGTAGCTGATCGTTCTCCTACCCCTGGAACTCTCATTAGTTCATTATAAGATGCTTCATTTATATCTAATGGAAAAATGTCATCTTGTCTTGCTAATAGTAGCTTTGGATCATCCCTTAAAGGTATAAAGCCATCTTCATTAAGAATAGAGCTTAATTCTTGAGAATTATAATCGTAAACTCTATGAAGCCAATCTATCTGATAAAGACGTACCTCTCTCAAGAAATAAGAAGGTTGAGGGATTTCGGCGGTAATTGGTAAATAACTGGAATAATATTGCCGTCTAAATTTCCAGTCATTGGAATAGAAATCAAAGACTCTTTTTAGTACTTCTTCATCTGTTTCATCAGTAGAACCAACAACGTATTGAGTAGTATACCCTGATGGGATTAACCCTTTTTTATAAAAATCAGTTAACCATTTTGAAGGTCTTAGAATATCACTATTATAATCTTTGGTGGAGCAAACTTCGTTTAATCTTGATGAATTGGGAAGCTCAACATTAATACTTACTCTATCAGCTACCTCTGAAATACGTTTTAGTTCATCCTTGCCTATTCCTGGAAGAACTTTAGCATGAATATAAGAACCAAATTTATGTTTATCTCGAAGTAATTTAATTGTTTCATGGATTCTTTCTGCTTGTTGATTAGCATCTCCTTCAATGCCTGAGCTTAAAAAAAGACCTTCAATATGATTCCTCAAGAAGAAAGTCATGGTTAAATTAGCTAACTCATCTGGGTCAAAAGAAACAGTTTGCCTCTTAAAACAACTATTATTAGAGGTTGAATTAATACAATAAACACAATCATGGATACATTTGTTTGTTAAAAGTACTTTCAATAAACTAATACATCGACCATCAGGAAGATAAGAATGACATATTCCCATTGTTGTAGGAGAACCTATTGCCCCAGCTATTTGCTTTTTTGGTGAAGCTGTAGAAGCACAAAGATCATACTTAGCTGCATCTCCAAGAATCCTTAATTTCTCTAAAGTACTAGGCATTAGTTTCAAGTAATATCTCTTTCAAACATATTTAAGCACTTAAGACAGATAGTTAGAAGTAATAAAAGTGAAATGATTTTCATGAGAAAAAAAGTGGTATACATTTTTGATGATTAAATCTAGGTTAATAATAAGAACTATTCCCAATCTTCAAACATTTCAATAAAGATCAGCAATCTTATGAGATTAATTTCAGAATCACAGTGACTTTACTATCACCTATTTATGAGCCTACACCAGGTAATGCACACAATGCTTCAATTACTTCTTCTTTAGATGAATTTTCTTCAATTTGAGTAATAATCTGGCTAGTTAATTGATCTAATGCGTTTAGATAGAATTTTTTATAATTAACTTCATTCATTTTCCTTTATTATCTGTTAATATATTCCTCATTTTGCCAATTTCTTAAGAATGATAGTTTTATTCAAAAAAACACTCATTGTTTCATTCTTTCCTTTTATCATTAGATACATTGCTAAGGATCCTATATAAGCATCCCAAGTTTCGTTTATACAAGAAATCCTTCATCTGCAATCCAAGATACTTCTCAGGAACAGGAATTGACTCTGCATCCTCTTGGGTTCCTTCATTTGATACTATTACTCTAACGAGATCAACCAGAGTGCGAATATACTCTTTCATATCGTCAAAAGCACCCGAGTCCCCAATAAAACCATGCCCAGGCACAACAGTTTCTGCTTCAAGTACCTTCAACTTGTCTAGAATATTTAGAGTGTTCATTGGGTCCCCAAGGTCTAAACACGGATGATAGCCAATATAACAAAGGTCTCCAGTGAAAATGATCTTTTCCCGGGGAAGGTGAAGCACACAATCGCTCTCAGAATGCCCATTTCGGTACTCGATAATTTCAACGCTTCGTTCATCGCCCTCTAGACTCATGATGCCATCAAAGGTGACATCTGGTGTTTTATACTCGATAGAGAGGCCCGTGTCTATAACTCCTGAAAGATATCCTATAAGTATCTTGGCATACTCTCTTTCATATTCGGATACAGAATCAAGTTGTCTTCTTGCTTCTTCGATAGCTCCTTTTGCCCAATTGTAACTCCTTTCCCCATCTTGTTTCCACTTGGGCTCTGTGATTCTAACGTTTTCCCGTGTGGTTATCACCTTAGCTTCATGGAAAATGCTGTTACCCCAGAAATGGTCGTTGTGGAGGTGACTATTCACCACGATCCTAGGTATTCTATTTGTGAGTTCCAAAGCTGTGTTTCTCAGATCGTTTGCACTTTCCATGCATAATCCTGTATCAAAAATGAGGGTTTCGTCACCCATATCAATTATACCCGAGTTGCAGATATGGCTTCCACCAGGTGTATGAATGGTTACCCATACTCCGTCTATAATTTCTTCCACTGTGAAATGCTTAGAATTAATCTTCATTGATAGTCACTATAATCTTTTCAACTCTGAAATACTTAGAATCAACTTTCATTAGATTTTTGTTACACTACTATTCTACATTTGAATATAGGATACTTAAAGATATCGCGCTCATATACCATCTCTTAACAATATCT
>DAOWED010000024.1 GCA_030638685.1 Candidatus Heimdallarchaeota archaeon
AAAAATCAAAAAATAATGACTGAGGAAGCTCAATCTAGCCTTATTTTTGTTTTGCCATCTCTCTCTAATATGTTTATTCTGCATGCGGTAAAAAGGATTTTAGAGCAAAAAAAGCAACAAATATTCAATTTTGATTGGCATTTAATTATTGCAGAAGAACCTTTAGAAACGCCTCTTTTGGCAATTCTTCATGAGTGCGCAGATATTGTAATACATCAAGATAACGATATTTTCAGATGTCTTTATGATAATGAGAGCAGTTCTTTTTCAAAAATAAACAAACCTCTCTTTTTCATACTTTCTTCAGATAATAAAATTCAATGGATGCTAAACCCCAAATCAATGCATGATTTGCTGCTATTTGATAGTGGATTAGAACAATATTGGTGATCAGTTCTTGGATAATCACTCAAACAAATCATATGATTGTATTGTTTTTGGACTAGTTTCAAGAACTGATGCATAGATCTGGATGAACTACCCACTACCTCCGCTTCGTATGCGGTAGGGGTTTCCTACGAGTCCTTACAACTCTTTCGAGAAACTTTCATTTGACGTTTGGCTGTTTGTCGTAGTAGATCCTCAAAAAACTTAGTCCTTTGAAGATCCCCTGTCCATAAGGGGTTCTTGCAATAGATCCTTGGATCACAATTGCATTAGATAGTGCAACAATCCCATCTTTGTTACCACAAGGGTGCTGGAATTCGTTACAAAAGGATATAAGCCTTAATCAGTTATAAACTTAGTACAGACCCCTATAAAAGCATAAAAGTGAAGATTGACCTTTCCAAGGTCAAAAAACGAAATTCATCCCCTACCTCCGTTCACTTCGTTCACATGCGTTAGGGGACTTTTTTCGCAGTAAGGTTAAATTTATTAATAGTAATGGTCTGATGTTTTGTAGTAAAGTTTATTAAAATTAGGTCGTTCATATGCCTATAAGAAGGTGACTTCATGGGACGTTCATTTAGTACTTGGCTAAGAAAGAGGTTAATTCGCGAGCATCGTGCTAAAATTATCATCTTAGGATTAGATGCAGCTGGAAAAACCACGCTAACTCGTTATCTTAAACAAAATGAATTTAGTAGCCCACAACCAACTGTCGGTCAAAATATTGAAGTAATAAGACACAGGAATTGGAACTTAACAGCCATAGACGTCGCCGGTCAACGCCACTTTCGTTTTCTCTGGGATACCCACTATAGAGGGGTTTCAGGTGTAATTTTTGTGGTCGATGCCTCTGACTCTTTTCGTTTTGAAGAAGCCCGAGCTGTTATGATCGAACATCTTTTTGAAAATGAGTTTCTTAAGACTTGCCCCATCCTTATCATTGCTAATAAACAAGACCTCGCTGGATCTGTTCCAGCTGCTACCCTCATTCAAGCATTAGGTCTTCACATCGACCTTACTCAGCATACTTTTCAGATCTTTGGCTGCTCCATCCTTCACGGTAGTGGTATCGAAGAATCTCTTGACTGGCTTATTTCTCGAATGGAGTAATCTTCATTTTATTTTAAGCAGTTTTCTGGCGCTTTCCCAAACGATTTATGTCAGCTATTCTTTGGTTAGAACACTTCATGAGGTAATCTAGATCTTTTGCATATTAGTTTAAAAAAATCAACTCTTCAGATTTATTTGAATATTCAGTAATCATTAACTTTTTATCGGTTTGAAATAGAAACTAATTAGATGATCTCAGTTAATAGAAAAGTGTTAAAAAGTGTGGGAATAGATGTCGGATCATCAACATCGCATCTAGTGATTTCAGAAATAGTATTAGAAAAAGACCCAAGGAGTAAAACAGAAAAGTTTGAAGTTGTTGAAAGAAAGATTCTTTATCCGGGTCAGATATTCTTCACACCATTAATTTCAGCTACAGAAATTGATATGGACGCTCTAATTGATCTTTTGAAGAAAGAGTATGAAAAAGCAAACATTACAATTGATGAAATTGATACAGGAGCAGTAGTTGTTACAGGGGAAACTGCCAAAAAAGAAAATGCAGAACAAATAATTCACGTTTTATCTAAAGAAGCAGGAAAGTTTGTTTCAGCAACGGCTGGACCTAACTTTGAAAGTATTATTGCTGCAAAAGGCTCAGGAGCAGCTGATAGATCAGATAGGATGCAGAATGTAATAATGAACATTGATGTCGGAGGAGGAACTTCTAATATTGCTATCATTGATAAGGGGCAAATAGTTGATACAGCTTGTGTAAATGTTGGAGGAAGATTGTTAGCCTCAGACAATGGCTCAGTTAATAGACTTGAAAATTCTGGAAAACTAGTTGCAGAAGCAGTTGATTTAGAAGTTGAGCTTGGTGGAAAAATAAGTGAAGAACAAAAGAAAATGATTGCTAGAAAACTAGCAGAAGTACTTATTGAAGTAGTTGAAAGGAAGAAGTTAAGCCCATTAGCCAATAATTTAATGATGACTAATACCCTTACTTTTAACGGTGTTCTTGATGAGATTACAATTTCAGGAGGAGTAGGAGAATTTCTCTACAATAAAGCCAAAAGTGCTCATTTTAATGATATAGGTCATCTACTGGCAAATTCTATTAAAGATGTAATGGATGAGAAGAAGCTTCCATTGGCAGAACCGGAACAACTGATAAGAGCTACAGTGATTGGTGCAGGGCAATATACACTTGAAGTCTCAGGGTCAACTACTTTCTTATCTGAAAAACATCAATTACCAATTGTTAATTTACCGGTTCTTGTACCCCATATTAATAGAAAAGAGCTCAGTGAAGAACAAGTTGTAAAAGCCATTAAAGCAGCTCTTAGAAGGTTTGATATGCAAGAAGGAGAAGAAGCAATAGCTTTAGCTTGTCATGACCCCGTAAGAACCGTTTTCTCCCAGCTAGCTATTTTTGCAAAAGGAGTGGTTAAAGCTCTACCAATAACAGTTGAAAGAGGTCTATCTATCATTATGATCTTTGATACGGACATTGGTAACAGTGTTGGTTCAGTCATGGCTCGTGAAACAGAGGTAACAGATAACATTATTTCAATCGATGAGATATCAGTTGATGAAGGAACATTTGTGGATATTGGAGAGGCAATAATCGAAGGAAAAGTTGTTCCTGTCTCAATTAAAAGCCTTGTTTTTGCGAAATCAACAGCTGAAATTAAACAAGCTAGCTAATGGTTATTCAAATAATGTAACAACCAATCCCTTTAATAACAGATTAGAGAGTTCTACTCCCAATTTACCTTTTCTCTGTAAAAGTTTTAATAGAAATAATCTAATAGAACATTATGCTTCTTGACCCTAGATCTCCTATTAATTCAATGCTAAAATCTAATGGATATACTATTTTATTGTTAGGACGACCGGGAACTGGAAAAACTACTTTTGCTCTTAGTTCTATTAGCTGGAAAGATAAGAAATCATTGTACATTAACTCAAGGTTGAGCTCTGCTCAACTTCTCAAAGATTTTCCGTGGGCGGAAGAATTATTGGATCCAGAGAATATCATTACTTCTACAATTGAAACAGATAAACAAAGACAACTTTTCTCTTTCTTAGAGCTCCCTAAATTTATGGAAACTATGTTGGAAGCCATTTCCCAAGATAAAGAAATTGATTATATTATCATTGATTCTTTAGAAGGAGTAACTCATAACTGTGATCCTGAGAAGAAAAGAGAAGTAGAAAACGAGTTAATTCTTTTATCACATAAATACAAAAAAACAGTTCTGATTATTTCTGAAAATTATAAAATTGAAGACGTTTATCCATTAGCTTATCTTGTTGATGGAGTGATCTCTCTTTCTTCAGAAGCCAAACATAACAACAACCTACGTATTCTTGAGATTATTAAAGCAAGAAGAACTAGGGTATCTCGTATTTCATCATTATTTACCTTATCTGAAGGCAAATTTAATGTCTGCCCACCCTTTACAGCTACAGCTCCTCCTATATTGATTCCACCAAAAGCTATTACTGATCTAGATGATGACCATCTTTCAACAGGTTGTTCTGAACTGGATGGTTTCATTGGAGATGGTTTCACAATAGGTAGTACTTACTTATTTTACTTTGCTCCTGAAGCAAGAGATGCTAGAAGTCTTTTGGAAGTAATGATTGCAACAAATCACCTTAATTTGGGAAGATCAATAAAAAGACTAGCCATACCTGATAAAAACATGAGTAAAGACTCCGTTTTGCTAAATGGTGTAGTTGAGAATCTTGAAAATCTTGAGTTTCGAGTGCCTCGAGATACTAGCGAGCAAGAATCAAAAATACTGCCATCTAACCCTAAAGACCTAATTGATAAAATTGAAAAAGAACTAAAGAAACACAAGGATACAAATGGTCCTCTACTTTATATGATTGACATAGATCTTATCGTTAATCTTTTTGGAGTAGATAATGCTAAATTCTTCTTTTCTGAGATATCAAGCTTAGCAAGAGCTTATAGAAGTGTGGTTTTAACTTTTAGAATGGTTACTGATGAGAGTAAAGAGACGGTAATTCACTATTCAAGTAAAGCATTCAGATTAGAAGTTCTTCATAGATCATTACTTATTAGAGGGATCGTTCCAGAGAAGAATTATCATCATTTAGCTTTCAAAACAAATAAGGGAAGTATTGCTGTTGAGCTCAAAGAAATAATATGAAGGAATTGATACAATGTCACGCAAGAAAATATTAATGATGGACGATTCGCAAGATGTGCTTGATTTACTAGAATTAGTTGTTACAAATGCAGGATATGAAGCAATTTTAATGAATGAGGGAACCCACGTTTATGAAACAGCCATTAGAGAAAAACCAGATTTAATTATCTTAGATATTCTAATGAAAGAAATATCAGGAATTACTATTTGCGAAAAAATACGAGAAAATCCTGATTTCAACGAGACTCCAGTTTTTCTATTAACTGCTCGTTCTCATCTGAGTGACAAACTTAAAGGCATTTCAGCAGGAGCAACTGAGTATATTGTTAAACCAGCATCAGGAAAACGACTTTTAGAACTAATTAAGACATATATTGGTGAAGCAGAGTAAATCTTCAAACCAATATTCACTTCTTCTTTTTTTATAGCTAGCATAATTATTTATAGGATAATAATAAATGAATAAGTAGTTAACATTAGAATCCTAAAGAGGCACAAGAATGGCAGTAGAACTTTTTGCATTAAGCGCAACTAAATTCATAGGGGAAGAATTAACCCAAACCTTTTTTGCGTGGTGCAAACGGAGAAAGGGAAGTGAACCTAAACTTTTTTTTGGGCAAACTAAACAAGGAGCTATCTCCAGTTTAGCTGATACAGAAAATGTACTCATGAGCTCAAGAAGAATAGCTTCTGAAGAAGGGATCGATAGAACTATCAAAAGAAAAATCCAAAGATTATCAGAACATATTGCTGATATTCGTCATCAGATTGAAAATTCCCCTCTGCCGTTAGTTGAAGCAGCGAATGAGGAGGAACAGGCTAAAATTAATGAAGCAATTGCTTTATTCAATTTGACAATTATTTACTACTCAATGAGCATGCAAACAAAAGGTCAACAAGTTCGTAATTCTTTAGAAGATCAAGACTTAGATAAATTTGCTAAATATCATGAACATTTCAGGGAATTATTCGATTCTCTTGACAAAATAGTTGCTTTACGCCCCCTTGCTCCATTAAGCGTTCAAACATCTGAACTACTTATTCAAGGATTAACAAATATCAATACTGAACTCATCGGTGAAATTAGTAAAATCCTTAATACTCCCTCTGAGGAGATTGAATTAACACTCAATCTGATAGATAAGAGAAAAAAAGTAACTACAGACCAAAATGAAATAGTTCAACAATTTTATCAAGCAATCAGTGACTTTCTTTTGGCTTCTGGCCACTCATTAATCAGTTTTAATGAGGCTTATACTAATTTTCTTGAAAAAAATACAGACAAAGATGTTACCACAGAAACATTTGATGACGTTCTATTCAATTTAATTACTGATAATGTTATTCACGGAGTTTTTCTTAAAGATAATATCAATGAAATAGCAATCAATGTTTATACTACTGAAATAAATGGGATCCATTACAAATCAACTTGTGAAATTACTAATAAATCAGGTGGATGGTATGAACCTTATTTTGGTTGTGAAGATGGGAGAGTAGTTTCTGAAGACGGTTTTGG
The DNA here is from genome assembly GCA_030638685.1 of Candidatus Heimdallarchaeota archaeon. Classification (GTDB taxonomy): domain Archaea; phylum Asgardarchaeota; class Heimdallarchaeia; order Heimdallarchaeales; family DAOWED01; genus DAOWED01. The sequence continues at coordinate 6,148 of DAOWED010000024.1, forward strand.
CTTTTTTGGAGGCTGTAAGCTCTGTGGAAAGAAAAGAAAAAACCATGTAAGGATATGGTAGAGGTAATTTCATGTTCAGGAAAGTTAAAGATATTTTGACAAAAAGTGATGTGGACGCCGTTATCTGGGAGCGTATGTTTGATCAAGATAAGCTAGATAGAGATGTAGTTTATCGTATCCCTAATGACGAGATAGAAATGTCAGAAGTTAAAAAAATCGGTGTAAGGGACTTTGAAAGAGCGATTTATTTTCGTTCTGGAAAAAACTTCAGAATGTTAGAAGGGGGAATATATGAGCTAGAAAAGGAATTCAGAAATAATGTTACTACAGTTGTGTGGGTTGATACAAGTGTTGTCGACCTGAAGTTTGGTATAGCTCATGGAGTAGCTAATATTTTTACAAAAGATGATTTTAAGCTGGGAATGTTTGGTGAAATAAAAATCAAGATACAAGATCCTCAAGCATTTATCAACAAAGTGGTCTCTTATCAGCAAGAATTTACGGCAGATAGTACAAGGGAGTTCATAAATTCCTTACTGATCACAGCTATAAGAGAAATGGTTAGTGAACTAACAATGTATGAATTCATAAGAGAATCGAGAAGAGCAGATACTAAAGGTGACTTTGAAGCGATAATCTCTCGAGAGTTCAGAATATATGGTTTAGAACTGATAGCTATAGATATCATCAATACTGCGGTTCCAGAAGAACACCAACAAGCGTATAACGATATTTTGGATCAAATTAAAAAGAAAGCTGAAGAAATTAGACAAGATATTGATAAGCTAAAAGAAAACATTAAAACCCTTGAAAGCAAACTGATGGAACTTGAGGATGAATGGGTTAATGGAAGTATAGATGATGAAGCTTATCAAGAAAAATCTGATAAAGTGAAGCTAATTTTAGAAGAGAGAGCTAAAAGAGTAGAGAAGCTTCAAGCAGAGCATGTAAAACTAGTAGGTAGATAAGCTTACAATTTACGACTTCAGTAGAATGTCTTTTCAAAAGAAAGTAATATAATACATGAAAGTGTACTATGAATAATGACTACAGATCAAGAGCCTAAAATAAGTGATCTTTCAATAAAAGAAAACTACAAACAACTGATCTATGGTTTACCATTAATTCAGTGGGTTACTGGGTTAACTTGTTTTATTTTTACAGGCTTGATGTATTTCTGGTTCGAGTCAGATAGACTTTCTGATACTGCTTCTTTCTGGTTTTTAACAATTCCACGATTTTTAATCCCACCAATAGGTCTTATCTCTTTTGCCATTGGGATAATCGTTCTTATGGGTAAAAACTCCCCCTTTGAAGCATATCGCAGCTCTGCTCTCTTTTTGCTGGAGCTAACTGCTATTTTTTACTTTTTCATTTATTCAGGGATAGATCATTTTCTTTTTGAGAGCCCTCCAGGAGAATGGTTTACAAGGCTTACTTCTGAAATAGAGTACCGTATTCTTCAACTCTTAAATTATGATGTTTCCTATACTTGGACCACTAATATTGAGCCCCGAGGAAGGTTTGATCTTGGGTCGGATTCTCAACTAAGAATTATTTTCATTAATGGTGCATGTAGTGGTATTCATTCTCTTTCAATCTTTGCAGCCATTCTTTCATTAATGCTTTTTCACGATCGAAAACAAATAAACAACAAGCGTCTACCCATTGTTCTTTTGGTTGGATTAATAGGCACTTATGCTCTTAATATCATTCGAGTTCTTGGAATAATTATATTAGCATATTATCGGGGATGGGGTGTTGCAGAGCCAATACATGACTACTTAGGCTTCACTATTCTTATCATCTGGGTACCTATTTTCTGGTATTTTGCTTCTGAGTGGCTCTATTTGAAAAAAGAAGACGATAATTGAAAAGAAGAGGAATTATTGATTAAGTTGTTTTTACTAAAGATTCTTAGACATCATTCTTTATTTCTTCCCATATTTCTTTTGATATTTTTTTGATTTTACTCAATAAACCTCTTTTTTGGCTTATTAAGTAATCAGCTTTTATTACTAGGAAGAATTCAGAAGAACTAACTCTGCAAATTATTAGACCCGATCTGCCGGATAACTCTTTCGTTTTTGTTTTATTGAACCTTTTAGTTTCCCCAACCCAAGTCTGTTCATAAGGTAGTTCTGATAAAATCTCTAAATAATGATTTACTTCAGTGTAACTGGTCTCATCTCTGAAATTTTTGATTAATCCTTCGTCGAGATCCACTAATAATACAGCGTGAAGTTTTTTCAACTTATAGTCAAAGATTTTTTCTATTATTCGACTTACTTTTTCTAGTTTAATAATAGGAAAACTTTGAGATAAAACGATCTCTTCAATTCCGCTACTAAGCTCCATAACCGCACTTCTACTATTAATGTTTTCAGGATTAAGAACGGTTCGTGAAAGCTCAGTTATTCTCTTGATTTTTTCACTGATAAAATCCTCATTGTCGTAAATATCACAGATAAATGCAAAAATTATTTCATCAGCTTCTTCTACATAAATTCTAAATTCTCCCACACTAGCTTCTTGAAACTTCATATCACTTGATGGATTGATTTGTTTAGTAAAAAGAGTTAAAGCACCTATAAACCCAGCAGCAAGCACATCATTTAGCTCCAATAGGTCTGAGTTGTAGATTGATTGACCTACTCCGCTAGATCTTTCAATCGCAAGAACGTACTTTATCAAGATATCACTCCACTTTTATTACTTCATTTAGCTGATTCTTAATTTTATTTGTTATATTTGGTAAGTTAATTAATTATGTTCGTTCAACTAAATAAACTTTGATGAGTTCAAAAGTATACCACTTTTATATGTATCATTTATCAATTGATTTTTCTCGTTATAAAAGTAACTCTAGGTAGTTCTGATGATAAAATCAGCAATATACGCTTAGAAAAAACAACTTGTGGGGTTTAAATACTCAATTTTTCAGCTAACGTATAGCAGTTCAAACTGCTAATTTTGAACTAATTGCTTTAATTACAGTTCAATTTTTCGATATACTTTATTTCGTGAAGAAAATGAATTCAAGGACTGAAATGTATAAAACTAAAGAAACGGAGCAAATTGTCGAGGTAAATGAAGATATACCATTAAAAGCCGTTCCGGGGATAATACCCGAGATAGCTGATCTTTTTCAAGCAAAAGGAATAGTTACCGTTTCGCAGATAATAACTGCTTCAGATGAAGAGCTGGAAAGAGCAGGATTTACTAAATCGGGTGTTAGTAAAATAAGAGATATTATTGCAGAGATAACCCCTCAAGAAAATAAATCAGAATCAAACTCATCCTTTGAGAGCGTTGAAGGAATTAGTTCCTCTACGGCCCGTTCTCTTAAAGAAAAAGGGCTTAATATTCATTTAATCAAAACTTTACCGTTAAAGGAACTGGATAAAAAATTTGGGCTGGGTGCTTCTGCTGCCTCTAAGTATAAATCACTTATCCGAAAACATCAAAATAGAGCAATCTTAACCTCGGGACTAGCTGTTTATAATGACAGAAAAGTTGATCCAATGTTTACTTTTGGAGCAGAAGCACTTGATAAGCTAACTACAGTTGAGCAATTAAACAGAGGAGGAGTAAGAGCAGGTGATACTTACGAATTTTTTGGAGCATTTAGAACCGGAAAATCGCAACTTTGCCATCAGCTTTGTGTAACGGTACAGTTACCTGTAGGCTTAGGAGGAATTGGCAAAAAGGCTATTTTTCTAGATACAGAAGGGACTTTTTCACCCAGCAGAATTTCATCAATGGTGAAACGTTTTCAAGCAAAGTTTAACTGGTCAAAGACCACAGAAGAAGTGTTAGATGATATTTCTTATGCCAGAATATACAATACTGATGATCAAGCAGATCTAGCTAATCAATTACTTGTACATCTTAGCGATGAACCAGATGATTATGGACTATTAATAGTTGATTCTGCGATGGCTCATTTTAGGTCAGAATACCTTGGAAGAAATGTTTTGTTTGAGAGACAACAAGCACTTAATGCTCATTTATCTACTCTGGCAAGAATAGCTGATACCTATCAACTTGCAATCGTGATAACCAACCAAGTCCAGACTAACCCTTCACAGTTCATCGGTGACCCGGACCAGGCGACCGGAGGGAATATTATGGCTCATTGGGCAACTCATCGTTTTTACTTACGTCAAGGAAAAGGAGAGCAGAGAATCTTCCAGGTCTATGACTCTCCAGCCCTTCCTCAGAAAGAAGCTCTTTTTGAGATTAAAATAGGCGGAATAATCTAGTTTTTTTCTGAAGGTTTTAGAAGAAGTCCATTAGTGATTTTTGACCGGCTCTTTCTGGTTTTTCAGTTAAAAACTCTACATCAAAACCTATCAGATAATTAAGATTAATAGCTAGTGGTGTTTTATCATCTTGAAGAACTAAAAAGGAACCTTTCTGACCCAAAATTGTTCCTCCAAAAAGCTTATCCTTCTTGGCCAAAAGCAGAGGAGTCGATTCAAGCTTTTCCAGTTCACCATAATAAAGAGCCAAGTTAATAATTTCATCAGAGTTAATTTCAAGTTGAGTTACTTCTTCCGGTACTTCTATCTCTTTGATGAGTTCAAGACCGGCAATCAGCTGCTTCTTTAAGTCTGTAAAGGAACTAGTGAGTTTTAAGTGGTCAACCTTCCTATTTGTCCGGACACTCATAGTTATTTCCTCCAGCCGACCGATCGCTTTTTCATAACGACGAGCTTCTAGACCAGGCCCTTTAGCAAGAATAACCCCTATTTCTGACCCTTGTTGAAGCCATCTTTTAAAGGCGTTTAATGAGACTCCTACCTTTAGTTGGCCGGCAACTATAGTTAAATAGACTTCAGTGTTGGGGGGAGTGCAAAGTCTTTTGGCTTTTGGAGATGAAGGAATGCAGATATCTCCTTGACAAAGGGCTCTACATTGATAAAACTCATCCCGGCCACAACGAAAGCATTGAACCTCCTTTTCCAATAATGGAAGACCAGAGGAGCAAAGAGACCATTCACCTAGATCTGATCGATGACCGATACATCTTCTTTTATCATTTATTTTAACATTAAACTCATCACCAGGTCTTAGAAAGAGTTGCTCGAAAAGATTGTTAGAGGAGGAGCTCAAAGAATTATTAGAAGAAGTAACTGAAAGATAAGGCTCAAAATTCTTCGAATGACTAAAATGAATGATGAATTTTTCGGATAATTGATCGGTCATTGAGTTATAAAAGAAAGAACCAATTATAAAACTAATGCCAGAAAAATTATGAGTAAAACAGCCATCCTAGAAGCATAAATTAAAAAAGAAAGAGTACGATTAGTTAAAACAAGAAAAAAAGACAGTAGTGATTCGAATGAAATGTTTATACGTTGATGATAATGAGGATCTTCTTGAAATAAGCAAAGATTTCCTTGAACAAATAGATAAAAAGCTAGAAATAATTACTACTAATTCTGTAAGCCAAGCTCTTGAAATAATGGAATCTCAAGAATTTGATGGTATTGTTTCTGATTATCAAATGTATCCAACTAATGGCTTAGAATTTTTGCAGATCATTAGGGAGAAGGGTAATACTATCCCTTTTATTATTTTCACAGGAAGAGGAAGAGAGGAGGTAGCTATCGAAGCTTTAAACTTAGGAGCAGATCGTTATTTACAGAAAGGAGGGGATGTAAAGTCTCAGTTTGGTGTTCTTGCTCAAGCTATTCGTCAAACAATTACTCACTGGCAAACTCAAAATGAGCTTAAGAAATCAGAAGATAGATATCATAGCATGTTCAAACTTGCTACTGATTCAATCTTTATAATCGACCCTGAGAACGGTAGAATTATTGATGTTAATGAGATAGCTCATAAAGAGAGAGGTTATACAAAAGAAGAACTCCTTGAAATGAATACCATTGACCTTTATCCATCATCAACCATTGAAGAAGCAAAAAAG
>DAOWED010000096.1 GCA_030638685.1 Candidatus Heimdallarchaeota archaeon
CTAATTTAGAAACTAAAATACTAGATTCCCTTCCAATCGGTATCAGTGTGCAAGCAGTAGACCTTACACTTATTTATGAAAACAAAACAATGGTTGATTTAGTTGGAAGCTACTTAGGAGTAAAATGCTGGAAAAGATGGAATTACTTAACTGATTATATCAAAGACTATGTACCAGGTCAATGTCTTACCTGCCCACATCGAGCTGTTCAAGCTGACCATAAAGCACATACTGAATTTCGTGAAATTCTAAATACAGAAGGAGAAACTTTATTCATTGAAATAACCCATATACCTCTTTTTAATGATGAGGGTGAACTTGCTTGGTTCATTGAAACTGTAAAAAACGTTTCAACAAGCGAAAAAGCACGATTATTATCACATAAACTCGATGAATCCGACCCTACTAAAATTAAATTAACCCTCATCCGTTTTGGAGATGATTTGAGTAATAAAATCATTTTTACCGATAAGTTAGATTTTATAAAAAACGAGGTAATTGATACATTTTATATCAAAATATTAAGTTATTATTTTGTTATATTAGGTCAAGGAAACAAGATATGGAAGAATGACATCTTTGGTCCTCTCCCCATTCTTGATTATGTGGACTATCAATCGTTGATCTATACTTTTACAATGCATTCTGACACACTTACTGATGAAAGAATGAAAGACCAAGATTACTTAATGCTTCTATTTATGATGCCTAGGGATTATGTTACATTGTTTGATTGCCGGTCTGAAATAATAAAAATGCTTAATTCTTTCTTTTCAAAGTATTCTTCAGTTGAAGAAATTCAAAATGACACAGATCTACTAAAATCTATTAATGAAGAGTTACATGAAGTAATCTCTAAAGAAATTAGATATTAGAACTTTAACTAATGATTAATTCTTTAGTAATTAACGTAGTCTTTTCCAAGGTTAAAGGGTAAATATTTTATTTTTTTAGATTTTTCTTTTGGCCACTCACCAAATAAAGGTTTCAGAAAGCTGAATATATCAAAAGGTGAGTGATGACTAACTCTCGCTTCTGGATATTCTGGATCTATACCTCTAATTGCTTGTTTAAGCTCGTCAGAATAATCAGTTGCTTCTTTTAGCCAGTCAGAATCGACTTGGTCTTCTATTTCGGAAAGAAGAGCTTCTATTCTTTCAATAAATTCTGCAGGAAGTGTCTTTTCCATTCCTACCAAAGTTAGTTGACCCATTAAATTTAGACTGAAATAATCCCTTGGTCTATAGGTTATTTTCTCAGAAAACTCTATTAATTTGTTAGCAGTTTTCAATCCGGCGTCCAAGCTGTTCTTGGTATTACAATAGGTAAGTAAAGCAGCTAAAAAGAGGGAATATAACAGAGGATAACGTTCTATCCCTTCTGCAGACATAAATACTCCAAGACTATCTTTAAACTCTTTAAAGACCGTTATATTGTTTGTCTCTAGAGCATAGGCAGTTACAAAATACAAGAAATGTTTAAATGAAAGAATGTAACTTTCTGCCATTGGATGAACTAAAAATGAATGATCAAATAAGTTGTCTTTCTCTTCTTCTAAGAGAATGAATATTCCACGATAAACTGTTACTAATTGCTCCATTCCTATAATTGTATCTCCTTTCAAGATGTTCTGAATTGCCCTTTGTCCAGCAATAACTAATCTAAGCTGTTTAGTTGTTTCCAAAGAAAGTCTTACCAGTGGCAGATCATAGAGACTTTTTTCACTTGAAGAATCAACTCGACCAATAAGAGAATTAAAGTCAGATGCATAACCATCCAATATTTGTGCAAGGTCTTCCAATGAAGTGAGAAGAGATTCCTCTGTTTCTGTTGATATGAAAGTCAGAGAAGAAGAAATAGGGGGCCATTGGTTGCCCAATCGTGATTGAAAGAGCATAGTGGTAAAAATTACATCATTTATTCCAAGAAGAACTGATGCAAAGAATGAAAGATAACTGAATAATTGAGAACTATCCTCTTGCTTTATTAACCTATAAAGGTAATTTAAGTCCCAAGTTTGATTAACCAGAGTAATAAATGCTGATTGGCTTTGAAGTGTTTTTGAAGTTATTTCAAGTAAGTTTGGGAAAGAAACATCATAAAGAGATGCACATGCAGAAGAATAAAGAACAGAAGTATGATTAAGCAATGTAAGGGCTTTTTTAAGCCGTCTGAGATGCTCAGGGTGATGTTTATCAACCATTAGACTGGTAATATCATACAAAGGCATTTCTACCAAAAGATCGGACATAAAAGAAGATTTAGAAGGGATAACTAAACATTGTGAGGTTAACAAGTCAAGTATTTTGGCAATTAGACTAATTTTCAAGGAAATTAGCTCATACCATGAAAAAATAGGTGTGTTCTCAGGTTTATGCACCAGTACTAGAGAAATTTGGGTTATTACTGAAATAAGTTGCTCTATTTTCTCTTCAAGAAGAGCTTCTTTGTAACTATTAGATTCATAAAGATCAGTAATATAACTTTCAATGGATAGAACCCTATTCTTTAATAGAATAGAAAGTTGAGTTGGGGAAAGAGAGCGTTCAGAATCGCGGCTTACTATTTCATGGATCTGCTCTAGCTCATCGATAAGGCTTGGTAATGGAGATTCTTCTGACATGATAAAACCTACTTTTCCTTGAGTATGCTTATAGTATGAAGTATGAATTAAATAGTTATTAAGTTATGCTGTGGAGCACGATTTGGTTTTAGAATAACTAAAAATTCATCCCTAAATTTGATAAATCCAACTAGTAATAAAAGGATAGTTATCTTTATACAAAAAAAAATAGTAAGAAAAACAGCTGTGAAGAGGGATAAAAGAAGAGAAAAAGAAGACCGTTCATAAAATAAGAAAGAAACAATAACCAAGTTGAAAGAAAGGAAGGAGAAGAAAGAAAGGCTGAAACCCGCTTACTAGAAGAAAAGTTCAGAAGGCTAAATCTCATTTGAGTTCATCAATAAACTGGAGGATCTCTTTGCTGTAACGTTCAGTATGAATAACTGCATTGTATGCATGAGCTGACCCTTCAATATGAACAACTTTGCTGAAAGGGAGATAGGAAGTAAATTGCTTAATTGCGGCTTGAACAGTTGATTTAGCCATATCGTCGTCTTCTGGGAAAATTCATGGTCTAAGAGCTCACAAAAATAAGAAAACAACTAAGCAACTAAAAATAACTAAGAAAAAATGAACTAATTAGTTTACTTATATCACTTTTAGAAGGGTCTCCTCTTAGTTTAAAAAGGTTAAAAACTAAAAAATAAATGGATGATTCAACGTGCATACAAGGTGGAAATAGCACCTAATAATAAGCAGCTAACACTTTTCAAGAAAGCAGCTAGAATAGCACGTTTTGCCTATAACTGGGGTTTTGCCGATAAACAGTTTCGCTATAAGAACCTTGAAGGCGATGATAAGTATACCAGTGCTATTCAACAGCATAGGGAAATCAATCAACTCAAGAAAACTGATTTTAGCTGGATGTATGAAGTCTCCAAGTGTGTCCCTCAAGAAGCACTTAGAAATTTAGAGCAAGCTTACAAGCATTTTTTTAAAGGAACTCATGGTTTCCCTAAGTTCAAAAAGAAAGGAAAAAG
>DAOWED010000091.1 GCA_030638685.1 Candidatus Heimdallarchaeota archaeon
AAGAAGATGAGAAAAAACCTCAAGCTAAGGCTGAAATCTTTTTCGTTAGTTACACTAAAAACGATGTTTCTGACCCCACAACAAGACCTTTGATGATTTCTTTTAATGGTGGTCCAGGTAGTTCTTCAGTCTGGCTCCATCTAGGTTTACTTGGTCCTAAAAGAGTCCTTGTTGAAGACGCTAATGAACAACTTTTGCCTCCTCCCTATTCTCTAGTGAAGAACGATTATTCTATTCTTGACATTGCTGATTTAGTTTTCATTGATCCTGTTGGTACCGGTTATAGCCGGGCTGTTCCTGGTGAAAAAGCCGACCAATTTTATGAGGTTAAAGAAGATGTCAAATCTGTTGCTGAATTTATTAGAATTTTTATTACTCGCTATAATTACTGGACTTCTGCTAAATATCTTATTGGTGAAAGTTATGGTACTACTCGAGCTGCTGCTCTTTCTTCCTTCTTGCAAGAACAATATGGTTTGTTTATGAATGGCATCTTCTTAGTTTCATCCATTCTTGATTTTAAGACAAGACAAGGTGATTTTGAATCTCTCCTTTATTTACCTACTTTATCTGCTACTGCTTGGTATCACAAGAAACTAGCTGAAGATCTCCAAGTCGATTTAGAAGCAACAATGGACGAAGTTAGAAACTTCTGTTACACTGATTATGCTTCTGCCTTACTCAAAGGTGATTCTCTTGAAGGAGAGGAATACGAACTTATTGCTTCTCAACTAGCAAAATATACTGGTCTTTCTGTTGATTTTATCAAAAAAATTAACCTTAGGTTAGATTTACGCTTCTGCAAGGAATTACTACGAGATGAAAGAAGGACAGTAGGTCGACTAGACGGTCGTTTCAAAGGCATTGACAAAGACTCAGCCGGTAGTAACTTTGAATTCGATCCTAGTTACTTAGCCATTCAAGGCCCCTATACTGCCACTTTTAACGATTATATTAGGCGTGATCTTGAATTTGAGACAGATCTTGTTTATGAGATTTTGAGCAACCTTTACACTAAATGGAGTCATAAGCCAGCCTCTTATGCTGGAGATCTTAATGTTGCCGAATCTCTTAGAAAAGCAATGAGCCAAAATACCTTCTTAAAAGTTCATGTTGCAAACGGTTATTTTGATTTGGCAACTCCATTCTTTGCAACTGAGTATACTTTCACTCATTTAGAATTGGATGACTCTCTTAGAAAGAATATAACAATGAGTTACTACGATGCTGGACACATGATGTATTCTAAAGAAAGTTGTCTTGCAAAACTAAGAGAAGAGTTGGTTAAATTCATTTCTTAAAATAACTGTCTTTTTCATTGATCAAAAAACCTACTAGTTTTTTATACTTTAAATGATTTCTTTCGGTATGAGAAATATAACTATCATAAGATTAAGTGCAATAGCTTCCAATCTTATCTTGATTCTTACTGCTATTTTTGCCATTCTTTCTGCCTACAATGATGTTGGGATGTCTGTAATAGGTTATTTCTGGATTCATTTAATATTTATTTTTGTTAGTTTACCCCTTGCGGTACTTTCTATGCGAACTATGCCATTTCCAAAATTCCTTGATGTGTTTTTCTTTGCTCAAGTCATTATCAGTTTCATAGCTTTACTCATTACAGGTATTGAATCCAACTTGGTTTTTGCAATAATTTTAATGGTGTTTCAAGCTTTGACAATGTACGCACTAATTAAAGATCGAGCCCAAAGAAACCAATTCATGGACATGCTCATGGGAGATTAGTTTCTTAGTGTTTCTTCTCCTCCTTTCTTTTTCTTACTCAATTGAATCATTTAATAAAATGTTAAATGTATAAAATCATATGTCAAATTTGGGAGACAATTTTCCACAGTTTAAGCTTTCTGATCAGAATGGTCAAGTCATATCAAGCAAAGAGTTAAAGGGTAAAATCTTTGTTTTATTCAGTTATCCAAGAGCTCTTACACCTGGGTGTACTAATGAAGTATGTTCAATACGTGACACTTTTACAATTCTTAAAAAAAGAGGAGTTACTCCTTTGGGTATTTCTAACGATAATATTGCTAAGAACAAGAAATTTTCAGATAAATATGAACTACAATACTCTCTTTTATCTGATGAAGAAAACACTCTATTAACTGAGTTAGGAGCATATGGTGTGAAAATTCTTTATGGTAAGAAGTCAATGGGAACCTTTAGATTTACGTGGATCGTTGATAAGGATTTCAAAATAGTTAAGATCTTCAAAAAGGTCAAGACTAAGGTTCACGGTGAGGAAATATTGGCAGTCCTAGATGCATTAAATCTTTAATTTTCAACTTTTGCTCACTTTTTCAGCACACTTGATCCATTTTTCTACAAAGCTTTTTAAAAAACGCTTCTTGGTCTATTCTTAAGAGTTAATGATGATTAAATCAGTTTTAACTCTAATACTTTAAGGATTGACTACTATGCCTAAAAAACCAGATTGGTTAATATGTAAGGACGAAATTATTGCTGGAGCATCATGGAGGGTCTTCATTACTATTCTTATTGAAAATAAATTAAGAATTCATCCTAAATACTGGCTTCGATTTCTTTATGCTTTATTTCTAGTTACTATCTCTACCCCATTGAGATTCATTCAATGGGTTCGTTTTAATGGAAAGATAAAAAGAACAGAATTAATTGAAGATCCTATTTTTATTATTGGTAACTACAGAACGGGTTCTACTTATCTTATGACACTTATGACCTTCGATAAGAGGATGGGCTATGTTTCAAATGTTGAAACTTACGCTCCTCATATGTTTTTAGGTTTTCCAAGATTCACAAGGTGGTTAATTGACTCTTCTCTTCCAGATACTAGACCGATGGATAATGTAAAAATGTACCCAGAACTGCCAACGGAGGAGGAATATGCCGTTGGTGCTATGTCGAAATATGGTTACTATAATGCCTTTGTTTTTCCACGCAATTTTGATAAATATTCAAGCTATCTTACATTTGAAGGTAAACCCAAAGATCTTGAAAAATGGAAAAAGGTCTATCATTATTTTGTTCAAATGATGACCCTCAAATACAAAGGAAAACAACTTTTCTTCAAAAATCCTTCTAACTGCTATAAACTACCCCACGTTCTTGAAATGTACCCAAATGCCAAATTTATTCATATTTACAGGAACCCTTACAATCTTTATGCCAGTATTTACAAGTTCTTTGACACCACAATTGCTCTTTTCGCTCTTCAAACGTGGGATAAAGATGAGATTAAGAAAACCATTCTTCAAAACTTCAAACTGATGTATGAATATCTAGAAAGAGATATGCCTTTGATTAAGGAAGAAAATATCACTCATGTTAAGTATGAAGACTTTATTCAAGAGCCACTAGAGACTATTGATAGGATTTATGAAGAGCTTTCTTTAGAGCTTGACGATGAGTATAGAAATAACATAAAAGATTACTCAGAGGCACAAAAAAGGGATTACAAAACAAATGTACACAATATATCTCCTGAAGTAATTGAGCTAGTAAATCAATATATGGAAGATTATCGTGAAAAATTTGGTTATGAAAAACTTAGTTAAGAATTCTGGTAAATAGCCACTAATCTGATAAGTGGATAGCTATCT
>DAOWED010000058.1 GCA_030638685.1 Candidatus Heimdallarchaeota archaeon
GATGGGATAATACTAGTAGGCCCTCAAAATTGTTTACCCCACCGGATCTCTCAAGCAATTCTTAAACCAATTTACATGGAGAAAAAAATACCTCTTTTAGTCTATGATGTTGATATATCAGGTTTATCACAAAGTATGATCCGATTAATAGAAGCTAACATTCAACAAGTTAAACGGAGACATCAACAGAAACTTATCACAGAGAGTGCTTTGGTAGAGCATGAGAAGAATTAATGCGAATTAGTATTTAGCTCTTTCTTGAGAGAGTTTCTCTGTTTTTTAATTATTTCAGCAATGATAGAGATAGAAACCTCAAAAGGTGTTTGACTACTGATTGGGATGCCTATTGGTGAGTGAACCTTTTCCAACTTTTCTTCTGAGAAGCCTTCAGAGAGCAATCGGTTTTTAATCTCCTTTGCTTTTCTTTTACTAGCTATCATTCCAAGGTAGTGCCACTCTTTTTGAATAATTGATTTCAAAACAATCTCATCAGCGTCATGGGAGTAGGTAATGATAACCACATAAGTAGAGTTTGAAAAGGGTAATTTTTCAATTTCTTCTTTCCAATTTCCACAAATCACTTCTGATGCTTCTGGTAAAAATTCTCTAGAGGCGTAATTTGCTCTATCATCAATAACTACTACTTTAAAACCTTGTTTAACAAGTAAGGGCACAAGATCTCTAGCAATGTGACCAGCTCCAAAGACATAAACTGCGGGTTGAATGTTCACTGGCTCAAAGAAAAGTGTCATTTCTCCACCGCAGATCATATCTGTTTTTTCAGCTAACTCATCTGTTCCACGATTAAGGTCGTATTTGACCATTTCTCCTTGAAGGGAGTGACCTATAGTAATGCATCTTTCACTAGCAAGTTTTTCAACTGCTCCACCACCAATAGTTCCCCAAAGGACTTCTCCAGAAAGAGAAACGAGCATTTTTGCACCTATTCTTTGAGGAGTTGAATATGAGCTTTCAACTAAAGTAACGCTAATAGCCGGTTGGTTAAGTTCATTTAAACGAGTTAGAGCTTCTAAGTGGGATGCGCTTCTAGGAATCATTAATCTCAGAAGAAAAAAAGCGTTAATACTCATTAAACTTTGGATTTAATCAAATAAATGACAAAAAAACTAACTAGTCATGTTCTAAATAAGAAGGCTCAAGAATAGGTTTTGAATTAATTAATTAGGTTTGATCAAAATGTATTGTCCACGTTGTAAGGTTAAAATGAAGGATCAAAAGCGAAAAGGTGGCTTCCATAAAAAAACTAAATTCATTTGCCCAAAATGTGGGATAGTGCGTATGAGCCAAAATAAGTAACAATGCTTATTTTTTCTAATCTAGATTTAAATTCTTAAGATCTTGAGCCGTATCTATATCATAGAGGATGGATTCTGAGCCACATTCATAAGTATGAACTCTTGTAGGGTCTTGTCTCACAACTGCCCTCATTCCTTCTGTTTCTTCTGAAATCTCAAGTAATTCGGAAATCATCTCTTTCTTGAAAAAAATAGGATGCCCTTTTCTTCCGTGATAAGAAGCAATTGTTATGGCTTTCTCTGTCTTTTCTAAAGTGTTAATTCCTTTATTAATTACTTCATGATCTGTTAGAAGAATATCTCCTGGCATGATCATAATTATATCTGCTTCTAGTTCCTTTGCTCTAATAACACCTGTTTTTATTGACGTTGTCATACCTTCCTCATAATTGGGATTATCTAATATTTCAAGATTTAAATGACTTGGAACAATAGACTGGATCTCTTCTTTCATATGACCCAAAACTAACAGTACTTTGTCTAGCTCTGATTCAAGCGCACACGAGAGTACTCTATTAATCAGCGGATATTCTTTTACTGTCTGAAGCATTTTATTTCCAGGGAATCGAGTTGATAAACCTGCAGCTAAAATTATTCCTATTGAACAATTTTTTTCTGTTTTTTCTTTGTTAGATCGATTTATCAGCATTACTCAATTGTTTCCATTACTACTTAAAAGAAATAGTATTAAGCAGTTTATTAGGAGAGAAAATGAAGACAATGGTACTATCTGCAGAGTTTTGGATCCAATGGGGAATACTTGGCTTAGTTTTGGGTTTAATAGCTCAAGTTTTAGTTCCCGGTTTTCCAAAAGAACCACTACTGATTATTGCAGGAAGTTACTACGGACTAGTTCTAGGAACATTGATCAACTGGTTAGGGATGATTTTGGGAGCTCAATTAGCTTATGAACTTGCAAGAAAAGGAAAGATGCTCTGGACAAAAAAAGACTCAAGTTCAATTAGAACTCTTCACAAGGGTTCAGAAAAATATGGGTTAAAGTTTCTTTTCTTTTTGAGATTATTCCCTTTTTCACCAAATGATGTTCTAAGCTATGGCGGTGGATTTATTGGCTTAGAAAGAAAAGGTTATTTCAAAGTTTCAGTTGTAACAGCTCTACCTTATGCTCTTTTGTTTGCTTGGCTCGGGGAAGAAAGCAGAAAAATACAAAATGAACAAGGGTGGCTCATTCTTCTTACAATTATTAGTTTATTGAGTTTTCTAGTTTTAATATTAGCAATTATAGCAAAACCACTCTTTGAGAAGCGTTTAACCCATCTTAGTAACCATAACGATGAAGACAAACTAGAATAAACGACACTCTCAAATACTTTCGTTTAATTTATATTCTTGAGTATTATGAGCTGGATAACGAGCAAATACACAAGATATTCAATTTTTGCAGTGTTTATTGGTATATTTATTATTTTTAATCCCAGTGAGTACATTTGGGGAATTCAATTGCTTATTTTTGCCATTTTAATTGATCTTTTTATGGGTCGTGAAAGAATTAAGTCAATAGAGGATACTTACGACCTTGAAAAAGTTAAATTGGATAAATCAAAAGAAGTAAGAGATCGATATAATCAGTGAATTTTGTTAACTGCAGTTGATTATCCTAGGAATACCTGTGGATATCCACGGTTATTCTTAAATTCTCATTTACATTCTCATGTTTCAAATTCTAAAGGACTATGCTCAAGCACAAAGACGTCAATCTGGTTAATTAGCTCATCTGCACTTGGAGACGCAACTATTATATGTGGTGCACCCTCAGCAATCCATGTTTTGATGATTTTTGACCCTATGTTTTCCTTGAGATAGTTTAATGTATCAAGTTCTATATGTTCATCTGAATCACCCAAACAAACCAAAACTGGACAAACAACCTTTGGTAGTTGATTTTGAGCCACTTTTATAACATCAAACAAGCCAGCTACAGAAACAAGTGGATATTTGAGATAGTTTAGGAAACCATATTCTTCGATTATTCTTTTTTCTGATTTTTTCATAGGCCAGTATTTAATAAAATGGCTCAAAGGTCGTAGAAGAAAATTAACTCTGTAGAGAGGCTTTTGACGGACTTTAATGGGGCTAGACAGAAGTACAAGGGAATCAATTGGAAAGAGAGAAGAGAGAATGACAGCGAAAAGAGTACCTAATGAATGAGCAACAATAATAACGTCATCAACTTCTTCTTGAAGAACACGATACGCCTCTCTTGCGGACATATACCAATCTGCAGCATTTGTTGAAGCAAGATGTGCAGGTGAAGTACCATGACCAGCAAGACGGCAAGCATGAACAGAATAACCATGATTAAGAAACATCTTAGCATAAGGAATAAACACTTGTGGTGTTGAAGTAAACCCGTGGATGAATAATACTCCTTTGGTTTTCTTAGGCTCTATTTCGTTTTGTGCTCTCCAGAAGAAACTTTCAGCATTTGGCATGACACTTCTGTCAATAGATCTTGGCCAGAGAGATTGGTAAATAGACAAGTAAGGGTAAGCTAGAGTTAAAAGAATCTCCTTAATTACCAACCAGAAACCGTAGAGAGCCCTTGGTAGGGCGTTCCAGAAAGACGTTTCTTGCGGAAAAGGCAACGGTGGAACGTTTTTCTTATAACTCATTTATTATTCTCCTCATAATTAACAAGCTCTTTAAGGATCTCAACAGGTTGAGACTTTTTACGACCAAGAGCGGTAGTTAAGGGAAGAAAAACACCGATAACTAGGAGAGTAAAGATGGGGTACCATGCCCAGTCAAGAAAGAATATTCCGGTATTTTCACCAGAATGCCAGTCAATCAATGCTAAATAAACACATAGTAAGATAAAAAAGAAAGGAACAATTAACCAAGCCTCTTCAGGTCGATACCTTAGTATTTGACCTACAATGAATAATCCCCAAACACCGAAAATAGGCCAAATGTACCAATGAAAGCCCAAATTAGAAGCATAATCTAATGAAACAAAGAGAAGAGAAACGAAGAAGAGGTTTAACGGGGCAACCCACCAATGAAAACGTGGAGGAGAACCGATGGATAGTTTCTTTTCAGATTCTAAGGGATGATTACAAGTAGGACATCTTGGTATTTCTGAGGACATGAGATTATTTTGAACATTCACTAATATAAATGCTCACTTCTTATGATTTTTCCCATTAGAAGACCTAAAATTGATTAAAAACTAAAAAAATCAATTAATCAAATGTTAAAAAAATGAAAAATAAGATTTGTGGAAAAAGAAAGAGGAGAGGAGGTTCAGAGTTGGAAATCAGTTAGATTTCTTCATTCCTCTGAACCGGTATAAGGAGCTCTCATTCCCGCTACAAACTTCTTATGATGATCTTCTACCTTAAGCAAGTAATAGAAGCCAATTAAGTAGATGATCAATAGTGAAAAGATAGCTATCTTATACGAAACCACTAATGAACCTACCATGCTATTTGTAATAGATACTGTTGCTGTAAAGATCAAAATACCAAACGCACTTGTTCCTTTACTAGCTAACCTTGAAAAACCAAAATAAGAACCTAGTTTTCCTTCAGGGGCGAGTTCAATTGTCATAGAACGACCGGCAACCCAAGTGCTTCCCATTCCAAATCCTGCAAGTAATGCCATTACGTATAGAGAAGATTCGGGTAGAAAGGTGAAAATAGCTGGCAAGTCAGCTGAATCATCAGCACTTTCTACAAAAAGAGGAATAAGTAGGGTAATTATCCACATTATACCTATCCACTTGAAAGTAATTTTAGGTCCTTTTTTATCACACAAGGGACCTGAAATTCCAGTTAAGAAAATCGCCGCAACAACACCTGCAAGAAGAAGCAAGGTGGCTTTACCTTCATCCATTGCAAATCCTTCAACAGCCGCCTTTTTCATTATAGCAATGACGGTATTAACAACGTCAACCGTAAGTAACCAGCCAATAATGAACCATCTCATATCAGGATATTTCCAGATTTCTTTTCCTGTCTCGATTGTTTCAGAGAAAGAACCTTTGATGGTTTCTTTTAGTGGTACTTTTCCAGTTTTTCCTGGTGAATTTTCTCTAGTGAGTAAGAAGGGAAGTGCTAACAAAAGAAAGCCTAATGCTGAAAGCCAGAACATATGACTCAGATTAGCTATTTCTATTTGAGACGGATCAATGGTAGGATTCACATCACACGCATCCGTACCGGGATTAACGATACGGCCATCATCACAGATAGTTGTAGGGTCACCAAAAATAGCAATAGCTATAAAGTTGAGTGCAATAGCTACAACAGATCCAAAATAGCCTAAGGCTACACCGATAGCTGATACCTTACCAATTTCGTCTTTACTAGCGATTCTAGGTATCATAGTGTCATAAAATAGGTTTCCCCACTGGTAAAATATGTTTGCCAGTATAAAGAAAATTAGACCAATATAGACATTTTGGAATAGATAAATCATACCTGTTAATAATATCGTAAGTGCCCCGAATGTGATAGTTCCTGATTTTCCTTCTCCTTTTCGATCTGATATCGAACCCATTATTGGAATAGTAAATGCAACAATTATGTTACTTAGAAAAGTTGCAATTCCACCAAGGAGGTTAGCCCATCCGTAGGAAAGCCCTGATTGCATACCTAATAATGTTGAATATTGTAAGATTGTCATTGATACTATACCCATACTAAAAATTGTATTGGCAATATCGTAAGTAGACCATAATAATACATTCCTCATTGAGGTTTTTGTTTCTGTCATAATTTTTTCTCCTTAAGCTTCAAGCCTAAATTATCATTAGACGTAACTAAATCAATTATTATCTTTAGTAAAAGCAGCATCTTCTTAAATTTATTGCACAAAAATCATGGCTTTCTGAAACCATTTTACTTATCCTATTATCTCTTTAAAGATTAAGAGGTTCGAATGAAAAAGATGGGATAGTTACATCCGAATGATGAAGATCCTTGTTAGTTAAGTCACTGGGAGTATGAATCATATACTTTTTACCAGAGAGATTATCAATAAATGAATCAAGCTTTTCTGAAGAAGTGTGTCCTGAAAGGTTTAATCTATGAAAAGTTTGCCTATAATTATTCTTAGTAAAAGGATTATCATTAATAATCCCATGACCTAGCGTCTGAGGTGCTTGGTAACCGCAAAGAATTACATCTGTAGATGCATCATCAGCAGTGCTTTCAAGTAAAACTCTTGCTAATCCTGCTTGAAGCATTCCATGCCCTGATACAACTATCGTTTTTTCTGAGAATTCAAGGGGGTCATACCTTTTCTTCATGTTTAGGTTGATATTTTCCACTTTTAATCCAAGTTGTTTAAAGACTTTGCTACCCATACCGGTGTAAACTACTTCCCACTCTGAGGGAAGATCAATTGAATTAAGAAGATAAAGCACTTCTTGAGATCGACCCATTGAGAAGCTAGGGATAATTATTTTTTCTGCAGATTTTACTATCTCTGAAAGATGAGCCTTTGGTTCTTGTGTTTCATTAGCTCTTGAATAATAGGTTCCATCAAATAAAGTAACATCACAGTCCATTGGTAGTTCAGCTCCTTTGAATAGAGCTGTTTCATCACTATTGAAATCTCCAGTGTAGAGAATTGATTTATTCCCAACCTCTATCTCAAAAGCTATGCTTCCAAAAAGATGATCTGCTGGATGAGCTGTAATATAGACATCTGGTAAAAACTGTGTGCGTTCACCTAATGGCATTTGTTGAAAATTGGCCAATGAATTAACTATCGCTGATTTATTAGAAAAATGGCTTAGAATGGGGTCAGAGTTAATTACGTCAGGAGAGGTTTGATAATTGACGATTTTTTGCACATCAAAAAGGAGTGCTTCGGTCATTACTCTTGTTTCCGGTCTTGTAAAGATCTTAAGTTGAGGACTGAGTGAAGAAAGGATTGGCACTCCACCTGTGTGGTCTAAATGTGCATGAGAAAGAAATAGAGAATCTACAAAAGGTAAAATTGGCGCAAAATTAGGAACTGAGCTATTAACTACACTCATTCCAAAGTCAAAAAGTAATGCACCATTTCTTGTTTTGACAGCTAAAGAACTATGTCCTATCCTTGGTCCTCCTAGTAGAAAGAGCTTCAAGTGAGGGTCTGTCTCAGGTCGAGAATAGCCCATTTTTTGAAGATGACTCATCAGCAAAACTTTTGGAATCGCTTCAAATTTGGATGAATCTACTTCTGAGGGAGAAATAGAAGAGATAGTTTCTGGTGCTGATCTCGTGGAGAAAGGTATATTTTCAACTCCTCGAGAGCTTAATTTATTTGAAAAATCTTTTTCAGTTTTTTCCAATGTTGTTCCTTGTAGATCTGAATCTACATTGTTAACGATTGCTTTTGCCCCTTCCCAAGAAGAATCTAAACTAATCCAATTAGAGCAAGCTTCAAGTTCAGAACCATTCTTATTCTCAAAAAGAAGGTGGACATATTCCAATCTTGAACATGATGTCAGAAGATCTTCAGTGA
>DAOWED010000070.1 GCA_030638685.1 Candidatus Heimdallarchaeota archaeon
AATCCCCAGTTATAGGCAAAACGTGCAATTCCTGCTGCTTTCTTGAATAAAGTAAGCTGCTTATAGTTGGGTGCTATTTCCACCTTGTATGCACATTTTCGAATCATCTGAATTATTCTTAGTGTTAATCTATTTAAGCTAAGAGGAGACCCCTCTAAAAGTGAATTATTGGATTTTGATAGTTTTATTCTTATTCTTATTCTTATGAGCTCTTAACCCGTGGATTTTACCAGAAAAAGAAGTAATTGTAGCTATCAAATCATCCGTCATTTCTTGTTGGACGCTTAGGTTTTCTCTTTTTTGAATGGGAGTTATTATTGTGCAAACTTAGTAAAATAATCTTCCAAGTATTCAAAACCAAATCTGGTTAATCTATCCTTGTAGGTTATGATCATTTCTGAGATCTTTCCTTCCTTATCCCACCTTCTAATGGTTGTTGAGTGCACACCTAGCAAAAAGGCTACCTCTGAAATTAAATATAACATTTTGATTAATTATTACTTTTGTATAAGTTTACCTAAGATTAATCAAGAATAAGCAAACAGCTGGTTACCTCCTCTTCTTCAAAAAGATAACAAATCCTCCCAGCTTAACGTTAATTCGTCACCAGAAAGCACTCTTTTCCCGATTTTAGAGAATAACGAAAGTTATTGTCTTTTCGAAAAAAATTGTAATGATACAGGATTGGATGTTGATGGGTGCTATGTAAGACGGTTTAAGGCATATAATAAGTTAAATTCTTTATTGGAGAAAAAATCATTAATCGAACTGAAGGAGCAAGTTGAAAACTTAAGAAAAGGAGAATCACCGTCAAAAGACCTATTACATGAAAATGGTTCAATTAATGCTTGCTTACTTAATCTCATTATACAAACTTTGAAAAAACATTTTTACTTATCAAATGAATGGGAAATAGATATTTTTTTCACAATAACAAGGAGACAATTGAATATTCAATAATTAATCTTTGGCTCCATGTTCACAATTATCCAAAGTTTGATAAACAATCTTAAGTGAATTCCAGATATAGAGATACAAAGGTAAATGACTATGAATATATTATTATTTGATCGTTGGGATCTAGAAGAAGTAGAAATTAAAGATCCAGGTCTCCAACAATACATATCACTCCGTCCCGTCATTTGGCCTCATTCATCTGGACGCTTTCAAGACCGAAGATTCAAGAAATCCGAAATGAATGTTGTTGAGAGGTTCATAAATAAATTAATGCGACCTGGGCGAAATACTGGTAAGAAACACAAAGTAACCACGTCATTACGTGCAGCTTTTGAAATAATTCATCTTTCAACAGAGCAGAACCCTGTACAGACATTAGTAGATGCAATTAAACACTCTGCTCCTCGAGAGGAAACTACTAGAGTCACTTATGGAGGAATAGCCCAACATCAAGCAGTTGATGTTTCACCTCTAAGAAGAGTTGATCTTGCATTACGGTTTCTGACAGAAGGAGTAAAAACAGCCAGTTTTGGAAACGTAAAATCTCTTGAAGAAGCAATAGCTGATGAACTTATTGCAGCTGCTAATAACGATTCAAAAAGTTCTGCAGTACGAAAGAAGCAAGAAATTGAACGAATTGCTTTAAGCGCAAGATAAAGTTGATGTGATAGAAATGGGAAAAAGACCAGCTCGATGTTATACAAATATAAGAGGACCAGCAAACACACGAACAAAAAAATACGTTAGAGGTGTTCCAGGGTCTAAAATAGTAAGATATGATATGGGATCTCCAAGAAAAGAGTTCAATGCACAAGTAAGTTTAATTGCCAAAAGAAGATGTCATATAAGACACTCAGCTCTAGAAGCTGCAAGAATTGGCTCAAATCGACATATGCAAAAAAACATTACAGTGGCCAATTATCATTTGAGAATACGCGTACACCCACATCATGTATTAAGAGAAAACAGAATGATGGCTTTTGCAGGTGCAGATCGTATGCAGAACGGTATGAGACAATCATTTGGAAAACCAATAGATATGGCTGCTAGAGTAAACGTCGGCCAAGCACTTGTCACAATTCGTTTAGATGGAAAAAACTACCGTTATGCAGTAGGTGCACTTAAAAGAGCAAGTCGAAAAATGCCAACTCCTTGTGATATACTTATTGAAAGTGGACATGAGCATATTAAACATTAATAGATTAATTTCAACAAAATCTTGAAAAATGTTTATCATTACTCAAAAACACAAGTGTCGGAGTAGCTCAGCTGGCTAGAGCGCAAGACTCATAATCAGAGATAAGGCCCTTTTCTCAGATCGGTCATCTTGAGGTCGCGGGATCGTATCCCGTCTCCGACACCATTTTTTTTTAAAATTATTTATCTTCTTTTAGAAGAACTTGAATAAATATAAAATAGAAAAATAAATGCTATTATAAAAATATAAGAGCATAATGTGATTTAACTTAGTTTAGTTAAATAAAGCGGAATGAATTCCTTCGTGAATTTCTTGTTGGACTTCTTTAGCTGTTTTATCATTACAACTCATTCCAGCAGAAACCATAGTACCTAATAATTCCAAAACAGCTGATTGTATTGAAGAAGCTGACATATCTTCTATTTTCGCCTTAGCGACTTTTATTATCTGTTCAATGGTTAAATTTGCAATTGTTTCTGAACCTGGACTATTTGCTCCTTTTGTGATTCCAGCTTCTTTGAATAATAATGCACTTGCGGGAGGAATACCTACTTCCAGTTCAAAAGACCTTTTCTTCTTGTCAACAATAACTTTAACTGGAACTTTCATTCCTTCAAATTGAGATGTTTTTGCATTTATCTCTTTTACAACTTCCATTAAATTGGCTCCTGTGGGACCAATTTGGGGGGCTAGAGCTCCTCCTGGAGAGGCTTTGCCTCCCTCAACTAAGAGATCTACTTCTACTAAATTTGCGCTCATTTTTCTCAAGCTCTAACCTATGCTAAATATAAATAAACATTAGGAAAATAGAGACATTCAAAATGAAAAAATTATGAAAAAGGATAAAGGGGAGAGGAGAGGTTAAAGTGAAGAATGAATAGATTATTCTTCTATCTTAAGGACGACACCAACGGCTATGGTTTGTCCCATATCACGAACTGCGAAACGACCTAACTGTGGGAACTCTTGGAAAGCTTCAACACACATAGGCTTAGTTGGTTTCATTCTTACTACTGCGCTGTCACCATTCTTAATGAAAGATGGCTTATCTTCTTTAACTCCACCAGTTGTTTTATGGAGGATTTCTTGGAAGATACATGCAACTTGAGCTGTTCCGGCATGTACAACAGGTGTATATCCAGTGGATATAGCTGAAGGATGACGAAGCACCATAACTTGTGCTTGGAATAAGTTTGCTACAGTTGGAGGATTGTCTTGTGGACCAACAACATCACCTTTTCGTACATCTCTCTTACCAATTCCTTTACAGTTGAAACCAATATTGTCTCCAGGTCCAGCAACTGGTACTGTTTCATGATGCATTTCAATTGAGTTCACTGTTGCAGACTTATCTGAAGGGAGAAAAATAATATCGTCTCCTGGTTTCATTACACCAGTTTCTACTCTACCAGAAGGAACGGTTCCAATTCCAGAGATTGAATATACGTCTTGAATAGGTAATCTTAGAGGTTTGTCAGTTGGTCTTGGAGGATCAACTAATAAATCTAAACTTTCAAGCAAGGTAGGTCCTTTATACCAAGCCATGTTAGTAGATTTATCCTTTAAGTTATCCCCTTCAATACCTGAAACAGGAACAAATTCGACTTTAGAAAGATCATATCCAATACCCTTTAGGTAACTGCCTAGCTCATTCTTAATTTCATCATATCTGTCTTCTTTGTAGTCTATTGCATCCATTTTGTTAATTGCTACAATGATTTGGTTGACACCTAATGTTTTAGCTAAGATAGCATGTTCACGGGTTTGTCCTTGAGAGCTAATTCCAGCCTCAAAATCACCAGTTGCAGCTGCGACAACTAATACGGCTGCATCTGCTTGAGATGTTCCCGTAATCATATTCTTGACGAAATCACGATGACCTGGGGCATCAATAATGGTGAAGTAGTATTTTCGAGTAGAGAACTTGTAGAAAGCAATGTCAATTGTAACACCACGTTCACGTTCTTCTTTCAATTTGTCTAAGACCCAAGCAAATTTCCATGTTCCTCGACCAATTTTCTCTGAATCAGCCGCATAACGGTTTATTGTCCGTTCATCGACTGCTCCTGCAAGATAAAGCAGATGGCCGGTCATAGTTGATTTGCCATGATCTACATGTCCAATAATAACCAGATTTAAATGGGGTTTTTCACGGCTGCTCATTTTAGTAACCTTTATTTTTTATTCATTCCTTGAATCATTCAAGGATCGTCTTTAATTCAGTATTTTGATATATTCCAATCTAATACAGTTTCCGACAATGGAAAACAATCGGAGTAATTTAAAAGATTTATTATCTTGTTGTCTGAGATTCATGTGATAAAACGTATTTGAATAAGCAATCACATCAGCTCAAATACAAATGATACTTATTTTAGTTAATACAATTATAATTACAAAAAAAATCAATCTTATGATATAATCTGTGCAAAAATTAAAACTGACTAATATATGCCCAGTAATTTTCATCTTACCAATAACGGGTAATCTAGAAATATTTAGAAAAATTATATTCTGAATTCTCAATTACATGTAGTATAGTTTCTCTTTAGTCTATGATTTATTAGATTACAAGTTATGATTTAAAACTCAATCTAAAGGCGCCTATACACAATTTTTGATAATTTGTATTCAAAATGGAAGAGTGTCTCCTCCTTTCTGTGTAGGAATCCATTGTCGAGGTATTCTGTGTAGCCAGGGGTCATACCATTTAAAGAAAGGTTCATTGGCAATCAATCCAATATTTAGGATAAGCTTAATTACTTCCATTGCCATTAATGATCCTGTTAAGAAGACAATAGGCGCAAAAGATCTGGGTTTAGCAAGTCCTTGCATGATATTGAGTAACAACCTATTAGGTACATGAGATAGGTTGCCTTCAACTCCGAAAGTCCAAAGCATACATTGGGCATCAAGACTTCCATCCTTTTTCAGTTCATCAATAGTCATATTTTCTGTTTCAAGCCCAAGTATTTCTTCGTATGTTGGTCCATCTGGCATTATTACATTCACATTCCCATAATATAGAGGCCCCCAACCATCAACAACAGGTATGTTTCTTTTTCTAGCTTCTCTAGTTGAAAAAATTCTTACTAGATGATCGTCAGCTGCAACGATTAGTATGTTACATGGATTCATAAATTCCTCAACATTAGATTCGTTAATGAAATCAAAAGTTCTAACATTAATCTCTGGATTAATATCTTTCAATTTATTTGCAGCTGCATCTACTTTCTTCTGCCCAATAGTTTGAGTTGATGCAAAAATTTGTCTGTTAATATTTGATTTATCATACACATCAATATCTACCAAAGTAAAATTTTCAACACCAGTTCTTGCTAAAATTTCAGTTGGAACACTCCCCGTTCCTCCAACCCCTATTACGCCAACATGAGTATTTTTGATCTTATCCTGTTGTTTTATTGTTACAAATCCAATATTTCTTTCAATTCTTTCTTTGTAATTTTCTGACCATTTCATTCCTATACTTTTTTCACTTTCGTTTAATGTATTAACAAACTCATCAATATTGTTTTTTACGCTATTTTCTTGTTTTGTTGTATTCATAACTTTACACCTTCTTTGCTAATATTTGTTTTAATTCATTTATATCATTTGCAATATAATCTGGTTTAATTTCAAGATCATCAATAGCTGCACATCCCCAAGCAACAAAAACACTTGGTACATTGAAAAACTTGGCTAGTTCTACGTCTGTTTGAGTATCCCCTACAATTGCGGAAATTCTTGCTTGTGGATTTCCGTTAAGAAACTTATTAACTAATTTAATCTTATTGTCTTTATGAGCCAATATTATGTCAAAAGAGTTTATATCAAGTTGTACTGCTTGAATGTATTTTTTGGTTAACTCACGAAGTTTTGAAAAAATATAGTTAATAGATACTATTCCTATTTTGTATTTTTCAGTTTTAACAATATCCAGCAAATCATCAACCCCTTCAAATTTCCTTGAATATTTAAATAGTGATCCAAGCATCAAATTATCCCAAGTTTCCCTGTCTGAAAAAAATCTAACCGTTCCAAGCATGTTTTTGGTTAGTGCTGCATTTCTTCCTATTTTTGGAGCATCTATTAGAAATTGCTTAACTTGTTTTTCTTTTATTACACGAAAATCAGAAATATCCAAAGAGAAGAAGTTTTTGAAGGCATGGTAATTCGCTGAAAAAGTATCAACCAAGGTATCTCCCCAATCAAAAAAGATCCAATTTTCTGTATTCAGATTAGTCATGATCCTTTTCCAATCTTCTTTTTATTGAGTTTTTCGGATATTAGATAAAAATCATTTTTTTTATCACTTCTTTCTTTAAGATAAAGTAAGCTTCTTGCAATAATTTTTCTCTTTAATTTCCAATTATCAATTGTTGTTCTTTTATCTAAATATGGCTTTAATTGCATCATTTCTGGGTCTTTGCCAAATTTTTTAATTAACTGTTCTTTCGTGATTCTAGCTCTAAGAACTCTTAACAAATGACTTGCATATATTTCTTTACCTATTTCTTTTTTCCATAATTGGTCGAAGTTCACGTTATTAACGATTGAAGACGCAGCATAGTACCCAGATCTAATAGCGTTTATCGTACCAAATCCCCATAAGGCGTCTAGAAATCCTCCAGCCTCTCCAATTATTAATTTACCATTCCAAATTGCACTTTTTCTTCTAACTGTACTACCAAATCCAACAATATTATGACATTTAGTTGCATTTTTGATAACTTCATTTATAGGCGGGATATCTCTTATTGCATTTGTAAAATTTGTTCTTAATTTTTTAATTGAATAATTCTCAAAACAGGTAAGCATAGTAACAGCTTTACCTTTACCAAGTGGTAGAATATAGAAATATCCTCCGGGTGAGTACTTTGGATCATTTGACATTAATATACTGTCAGTTTCCAAAGAACAATCATCATAAACCGAACCTACACCAATAATACTTCTTGAGAAATTTCCTGTTGCAATAATATTCATTTCTTTAATAGGTGCTTTTTCACCATATATCATCTCACACCCAATTTTAATTGCTTGAGCTCTTAGTTGTTGTTCAGCCGAATTATGATGGCTCCCTCTTTCAATTGAATAAGCAACAGGTATTTCATTATTTGTAACTTCACTTTTTACGATGTTTGGTCCCGGACCATATCTTAATATTTTGAAGTATTCATGACTATAATCTATTTTGGCATCAAAGTTACTTAATAATTCATTTAATGAGGTAAATGATACATTTCCTTTCAAGTAATTCAGAATACCGTGAGCATCAAGCTTTTGTTCATCATTTTTCTTCTTTTCCTCATAAACTGTTACTTCATATCCTTTTTTAAGAAGTGTAATTGCTGCACTCATTCCCGCTAATCCTGCACCAGCTATTTTTACTTCTTTTGAAGTTGATATTTCTTGGCTATCATTTTCTCTAAAAATGTTCATCTTGTCTCCATTATTCTTTATTTTCAAATACGAATATTATAAACTCATTTATTATGAATATTTCTGAAAAATTAGTGTAATGCTTTATTCGATTAATTTACTAAGCTATTGCTGTTTATAAATTGAATTCAGATTTGAACAACTAAGAAATAAACTGAAATAAAATTAAAAAGGTAAAAAAAATGTATTTAAATTCTGACTCCTTAGTTCTTCTTGCTGCTACTGAAACTCTTTTGATGATAGTTGCAACATATTTGTTAATTGGAAACGCAAAAAAAATGAAACCTGCTTGGAAACAGCCCATGACTCAATTTTTATTAGGTAATATGGTATTTGATATTTTTCTGTATTTAAGTAGAATTATAGGGATTCTAACAAATAACTTAGTATTAAGAATGTATGGTCCCTTAGTATTCGGACTTTTAGGAACAATTTGTTTCATTCAGTGGGGTGTTCGCTTCATTCAGTTAAATCCCAAGACAGTTAAAATAGTCAACGTGCTTTTTACAGGGAGTTTAATATGGTGGATCTCCTTCAGACTCATTTCAGAAATATTTGGGTTTGTTATTCTAGCTCAACTAAGTGGTATCGGACTGGGAGTCTATTTAGTTTCATCAGGAATAATAGTAGTAAAAATGGTTGGATATGGCTTAAACTCTCCGTACAAACTTGCAAGAAGAAGAGTTTCTCTTATGTGTTCAGGAATAATGTTATTCATTTTCGGTGAATTACTTGGAGTTATTTTCATGAGCATGCAAGCTTATTCTTTAGCTTCACTTGCGTTTCTGTTAGAAATACCAGCTTGGCTGCTTATTAGTGCTGGTATTAGAATGCCAAAGAGATTTAACGAGTTTCTAACAAGTTTCAACGAACGAATAGCTTCTCAATATCGATATGCTAAATCATCAATTTCTGCCTTTTTGATGAATATTATTAATTTCTTTAAAGCTATATTTTTTGGGCTCTTTAGACTAGTCAAACAGGTAACATTTTCAGTTTATTTTGGCTTTAAGGCAATCTTTGCAAAAGTTGGTCTTTTTATCTCTTTAACTGCTAAGAAAGTAAAAAGCACTATTTCTTTTGTTTTTGATCCAAAAAATCTTGTAGTTGAATTAATAGTGATGATTATATTAATTTTGATTGTTCTTAAACTAGGTACTGAAGAGGTGCTTCCTTTATCTTCCGGTTTGAGAGTTCAGTTAGTAGTGTTACTTACTTTTACATTAATGTCTTTCGCATTTATCCACGGTAGTATTATGTGGGGTAAAAAATCCGTTTTTCAATTTTTTGAATTAGTATTTGTTATCACTTTAACTATGGAATTAATTGGTACAACCACAGGATTAGTTTTTGGTGATTATTATTATACAACTAAATTGGGGCCTTTATTATTTGATAAAGTCCCACTTATGATACCTCTAATTTGGTTCTGTTTGTTCTATGTCTCCTTTATTGCTGGACAGTATATTGTGGATCACAACTATAAAGGTCCTCTTACTTTCCATAAATGGATTTTACTTACATTAACTCAAGCATTAGTTATGACATTTTGGGACATTTCAAAAGATGTTGAATCAGTTTATGTTTATGATTACTGGGTTTGGGAAAACGTTGATCCGTCTACTTCATACTTTGGGATTCCTATCTCCAACTATTTTGGATGGTTACTTACTTCACTTTTAATCTTTGGACTATTCAATATATTGCTATCTTCTTCAAAACAAACAGAAATCAAACCTCTAAACAACTCAAATAATATCACTTTGTTGCCTTTGGTTGTCTACTTTCTGCTCTTTTTGAATGAAGTTGTGTCTCATTTGCAATACGGAAATGCAACCGTTTCACTATTCTCAGCGTTTACAATGGGTTTTGTGTGCTTTATGTGCTATATTGAATACTGCAAAAGAAACATTAATTCAATGGCCACTGTACCTGAGTATTATGGGACAAATGAAGCTCAAAAAGAAATGATTTCCCCGTCTTTGGGATCTTAACTTCACTTTGTTAGTTAATCTCTTTGTTCATTTTTTTGAGTTCTTCCTAATCGATGATTTTAAGAGTAAATCGATATTTGAGTGACATAGATTAATGCGTGAGTAGTATAGTGGTTTAGTATTGGTGCTTGCCATGCACTGGACCCGGATTCAAAACACACTA
The DNA here is from genome assembly GCA_030638685.1 of Candidatus Heimdallarchaeota archaeon. Lineage (GTDB taxonomy): Archaea > Asgardarchaeota > Heimdallarchaeia > Heimdallarchaeales > DAOWED01 > DAOWED01. The sequence continues at coordinate 9,758 of DAOWED010000070.1, forward strand.
ACATTAGTTAATGTCTGAAAATTCCGGCTCACGCACCATTTTTCTTTGTTTTTTTCTTTTATTTCATTTAATATTCTAGCGAAATAATTTTTGCACATAAGCCATACTATGCGCAGAGTGAATCTAAATGAAAAATAGGACGAATAAATATACCTAGAAGATTGAAAGAGAATTATTCTTAATTTCAGCAATAACGAGGAATTACTAATTTGTGAATTCTTTGGTAAATAAATGGATCATAGTCTTTATTTTCAAGCAATTCATTAATTACAGTAAGCTCTTCCTCTGAATAGTCTTCTGGGGCAGGAAAAGAATTGTTATCTGCTTCTTCCAAACAATATAGGATTTCATCCTTTATTTCTTTAATTTCTATGTAAGCTGATAAGCACACATGAATATAAGCGGGTAAATGACTTAATTTTTCTTCATCCGTCATTATTTTTGTGACGGTTACCCAAGCTCTAAAAGCAGCCCTTCGGGTTATGAAATCATCTGATTTAGCAGCTTCTGAAATGCCTTTTAAGTACTCATTGCTAATTATTGGTTTAAGCGAATTAATAATGGCGTATTGAATATCTGCAGAACTGATTGCAAGTAAATTCAATAAACTAGTAATAATTTCATTGGTATTTATCTCTGTAAGAACTGGGATTATTGATAATTTAGTTGCTAACGGGCTTGTTTCGAGAGTATTGATTAAAGCAGCTTCAATTTCTGATTTTTGAGATTCGTCATTTGAAATTATTGAGCGAAACGCTATCGTAGCTAAAGTTCTGATATTCCAATCATCAGAACTTAAGCTTTGAAATAAAAGGTCATATACTGAATTTGAACCATTTCTAGCTAGAGAATGATATCCTTTCATTTTTGTTTGAGTGTCATCAGATTTTATCCTTTTAACTGCAATAAGTTGTCGAAGTGTTTTAAAAACCATTTATTGGCCTCCTTTTTGTCTTATAAGATAAGCCATTGCCCTCATTTGAGGTTGGGTCATCTTTGAAAGGTTCGAGTAATCGATTTGTTCCATTGCTGCTGCCTCATCTTGAAGATCTGAAGAATAAGCGTCTTTCTTGGAGGTAACTTGAACAGCTCTTGTATGAGATTTTTTGTCATAAGGTGACTTAGGCTTTTCAGCTGTTTCATCAATGGTTAGCAATACTCCAACATGCATATTTTGCATCTTTCTAAAGACTACAACATCAGGAAAACCAGGTAAAAGAGTAAGAAAATCTTCTCTTAATGCCTTTGTATGGTTGTGTAAGACTAATAATTGTTCTAATCCTATTGAATCATCAATTATCTCATAAACTGAGACTCTTCGTTGCCCCACAAGAGCATAACCTTTGAAATCAATGGTTTTGCCGAAATCAATTAACTGGCCAAAGTTTTGGAATTTATGGCGTTGAAGAACTCGAATGTACTCCGCCAACTCATCCCATCCTCTAGCGTGGAATGGCCAAATTGATGACCAATAATGGCTTTTTGCTCTATGCCAAATATGGAAGTGTTCATATGCTTTATCCTCAAGTGAACTCACTAATGCTTTCATATCTTGTCTTTTCCATAGATTTACAATATCAGCATCTGATCTGAAAGCCAATAATTTTCCAAGAAAAGCGTCCATATTTTCTTCTTCTTGATCGTATAGGTGCTCAAGTAAATGGCTTCCAACAATATTACGGGGGTCGGTTTCAAGGAATTTTAGCCATTCCGGAAGATAATCCTGTTTTCCATCTTTTGAAAAAACATCCACTCGAATTTTTTTGTAAACAAAGAATGCGAATCCATCTGAGATTAAATCAACCAAGTTAACTTGACGCACCAGTTTAGCTCTTTTCTGAACATAATTAACAATTTCAATAACATAATTATAGAAAACAGAGAAACCTCTTGCTGTTTCAGGTGGTTGATAAAAGTCAGCCTCTCCGTATAAAGCCAGCATTTGCAAAACTCCAGTTAAATCTTGAAAATATTGCCAAGGCCAAGGACTCCTGCTTTCCTTAATTTGTTCATAGATATTGTTTAACATTAATTCTTTTGTAATTTGGTCCATTTCGTAAAGTTGTTTCAGCTTTCTTGGGCTGTTTGCTTCAGTTTTTTCAAGAAAGAAAGCTTTAGCAAGGGCATAAACAAGCTGTAATCGTAATGTATCTTTGGCTATATCTGAAAAATCATCAATTGGAGGTTTCAAATAGATAATAACAGGTAAGCTTGAATAAACGTAGCAGGGGTAATCAGTAAAATATCCTTGTTCTCTTACTTCTTTTAGGTTTTGAGTTTTCTCAACTGTAAGAATTGAATGAGGTGAACCGGAAGCAGCTATTATTTGGTAGATTGTTTGACTAATAGAGGCGTCTAAGAAAATCATGATTTTATAATTCTCTGGACATTGATTATTCAAAGCTTTAGTAATATCTTCTCTGGCAGAGAGATAAGCTTCTGTAACAAATTGTTTTCTGTCATTATCAGTCATTCAATAAACTCTCCATAAGTATTTGGCGACCTAAATCTGCAATATTAGATGGATCAATTCTGATAACATTAGAGCTTTCTTTCAGCATTTCAGTAGTATCACGATAAATATCAGTCTCAAGAACTTGTTCGGGTGCCATAAGGAAATATGAAATATTCCAATTACGTGTTTTTTCACGTTTAATTGTTCTAAACATTCCGTTAAGTTCTAACATGCAGGAAACCGTTTCAGAGGGTGTTGATGTTCCTGAATTTTCAAAATAATCAATCAATGTGCTTGCTGGTTTCATGTATCGCCAATGGCCTCCTAATGGCTCATTAGGTCTTCCATCTGTAACAATAACGAGATTTACATCAATTAATCGCTCTGAATATTGTGAGTTAGCATGGTTAATTGCCGCATGAACAGCTGGTGCCATAGGTGTTCTTCCTTTTGCTGAAGCACTTAAGATAAATTCTTGAAGCCTATCTTTTGATTCAATAACTGTAGGGATTCGAGAAAAAGGAACCAAATGAGTCGCAAAGGTATCTTTTTCTCTTCTTTTACGACGGTTAATAAGGTTAAAGTAGTAAAATAAACCTAACGAAGTAAGAAGAGCTCCATCAAGACGAGTTAAATCTCCTTCAAAGACTCTACGACCCATTGACTGACTGATGTCCAAAATAAAATAGACTAAAGCTTTTCTATCTCTTTCAATAACTCTGATATCTTCCTGTTTAATTGATTTAGGTGGAACTTGAGCTTCTCGTAGAGCTGCTTGTCGGAAGGTTTGGTAACGAAGTAGCTTTCCTCGAGGTTTTGAAGAGATTCGATCAACGGGTTGAAGACTGAATTGTTTTACTAGGATATTACCTAAAATCCGACCAATGTAATCCATCACATCATCTCTAGCGATTCTCTTTTTTCGTCCAAATGAATCTACAAGCTCAATGTCAATTATTGATTCAAGTTGGCTGATTACTTCTTTAGAAATACTGATGTCTTTGTGCTCGTTTTCAAACTGTTTAAGGTAATTAGCAATAAATTCCAACAATTCTTCTTTATCGAGAAGTTCGTCTCTGTTAACTTTTTCAAGAGCATCAGGTAATATTTTTTCACCCATGAAACGCATCGTTTCATATTTATTAATTAAATCTAGCTCTTCTTCTGCTGAAAGAGGGATATTTCTGATCCGCTCTGATATTGCTTTTATTGCAAGGTCATTTTTGGATGCAAGTGACAGAATCGTTCCTTCTCGAGAACTTCGCCCAAGGTGGGGGTTTCGCCATAGGCGAAGAAGTTCTCCTGCAGATTCAAAGTCAAGTTCAAAGGAATGGTCTCCAAAGTCAATTAAAGGGTCAGCAATTTGAGTTTCTGAAAACCAATGAATTCGATGAGGCATAGTATTCTCCACGCGATTATCTATATTCTGATAGTGATGACTTACAGATAGTCAACTCTGATGAGTTGCTCATAGGATGGTAGAAGTGCTTTTACTATGGCACTCAATTCTTCATCATCTTCAGTAAGGTTACTTAAATCCTCAAATCGAATAATAATATCTGAAATTTGTTCATCAGTTAAAGCCCTCATCCGCTCTAAATCTTTGGAAACTTCTTCAACACTGATTGCAGACCCTTTATCTCTAATAAAACTTCTCAAATTAAGTTTAGTTTCTTGTAGAGCATCATTAACTAAATTAGAGGGAACTTGGTATTTATCTAGCACCTCTCTTACTCTTTCAAGAGTTATTACGTTAATTTGATCAATATCATCAGTATCTTCTCCGAACTTGCTAATTACGGTTTCACCAATGGCATTGTTCAAAGTACGAAGATCTAAATGTGGATTTCTTTGAGGGTTATGGATTTGATCAAGAGCTGAATAAAAATCGAGACGAGACATTAAGCTTTTGTCATCGATTCCACCTTTATCTGATTGCAAGGCGTTAGGAATTGATTCATTTGCCACTTGAGACATAAATTCAATTGCTAATCGACTAACAATATCAATTTGTCCTTCACCAGTTAACTCATACATTCTTATCATAGCTGGGTTACTTGTTATTGGTTTTCGGGATAAGATAAGTTGATCTTTAAACATATCTCTGACAATTTCAATTCTTTCACTTAAGTTTCTTGCTGGCCAAAGTACTTCTGGGATACGATTAAGTATAGGTTGACTTTCTTCCCCAAAAACATTAAGAGGGGCATTACTTGTGAAGATGATTGCTCCATCAACAAATACCGGTTCACCCATAATATTATATTTTACACCTAAGGGGTCTTCTAAGAAACCCATTAATGCTTCCAACAATGTTAAAGGTAGCCTTTGAATTTCATTAACTACTAACATTCCTTGACTGAGAACACCCACTTTGTGTGTTTCATGCCCGTAAGTAGTGGTTGTTTCTCCTCCTAAGAGTTTTTCAAGGTTTTCAACACCGGCAAGAAGTATATATAAACTTTCAGGATCAGTTCGTGGGTCGATTTGATACCGTCTAACAACGGTTTTTTCGGTTTCTATTTTCTTAAGAGTGTCAACGAGTTTTGAACCAATTTTAATGAGATCATCAGTGCTATCTAGAGTTATTTTCTGATTTAATTCTTCTTCTATCTTCTTTTCAATTGTTATACGACAGAATGGGCAAAGAGATTGAAGTGCTTCTAATGATTGAAAAACATTAGTTTGATAAATTTCTGCGATATTAACAAGGTAGCCAGCGTCTTCAAGGAATGGGCAACCACGAATATGATGTTTATGGTTATTAATCTCTCGAGTAATGTGGTTTAGTAAAACTCTTGCAAAGAGTGTTTTTGCTTCACCAGTAGGACCAGTAATTAGTACTTTCCCTCCGACTGCAAGCTTATCCATAACTTGGTGTTTTGTTTTAACGTTTCCTCTTACAGTAGTATCATTGATTACCTTTTGTCTAAATGAAGGCTTTGATAATAAATGCCGAATGGAATATCCGACATATCCTTGCTCAATAAGATCTTCAATGGTTAATGGTTTTGACTCAGCCATAGTATTCACTTATTCAAGCGGTTTATTTTGTATTTAAGAACTTTTTTGATGCTGTTAATTCAATAACTAGTCGATATTTTTAGTTTATTGAGGATATGGCTATATTTCCAAAAGAAAAGAAAAATCACAGAAACTTGTAACAATTTAAAAGAATGTGACTAAGAAGACTAACTGAAAAAAATGAATAGAAGAAGTATTTCTCCTTACTAAAGAGGAGTCATCTTTCTACTTTTGCAAGATGGACAGCCTTTACTGAAACATGAATAACAAGATTTTGTGCCACAAGTAGGGTTTCCGCAAATAATATCTGCTTGAGCTCCACAATGAACACATTTTGGCTTAAGTGCTGCAATAATTGTGGGGGCTACAAAAATAGCGATTACACCAAAAAATAAAGCAACAATTGCAAAGGTTATGACACCTGTAACACCACTTAATGCATTGCCAATACCGGTATCTTTCTTTTTGAACTCTGCAACTTGATCTCCATCAGAAAGATCAGCGTCAAAGGTTAGACTACGAATCTTTATATCGAAAATTAGTGTTAAACCAGCTAACGGTCCCTCAAGATATCCATCAGCTGGGAGAACAACTGCTCCATATTTACTTTGCCCTACTTCCATACCTAATAAATGATTGTAAAATCCCAGAATAACCCCTCCTTCTCCTGTTTTCACCGTAAATGCAACATTATCACTTTCTTGTAAAACAGTGTCATTGGTTAAATATAGCTTATAATAGCCAAGTATTTCATCACGATCAGTTAATCCCCCGTCCTTAAGATAACCTGAAGTATGAATGGGGCTTGAAGTCATTACAAGACATAATAAGATAATTGAAGAAATAAGTACAATCTTAGGTTGGAAATGTTTCATTAAAATCAGATTTAAGAAAGGTTGACTTAAAACTTTCGATTTTGATCTAATGAAAAAAATGATACAATTGAAATTATGCAACTAAGTTAGATAAGCTAAAAAAGCTGAAAATAATAATATTTTTCGTGAACGATCTAGAAACACATATTACAAAATTAGAAGAAAAAGAATTATTACTTAAAATAAAAGAAGAAGTAGATTATAGCTATCAAATAACAAAAATACTTCAAGAAAATGATATGAAAAAAGCTGTTCTTTTTGAAAAAGTTAAAGGGTCATCAACCCCTTTATTGGCAAATTTAAGTTCAATAGACTTTCTTTCCATAAGTCTAAATGTAAATATTGATGAAGTACACTCTTTTTTTGAAAAAGCATTAATGGAACGAGGAAAATTACAAAAGAATGAAAATGCTCCCTTTTTAAAAAACAAGTTCCCTGTTGATTTTTCCGAATTGCCTATACCGAAATTCTTTACGTCGGATGGAGGACAATATTTGACCTCTGCCATAGTAATAGCTAAAGATCCAGAAACAGATATACCAAATATGAGTATTCATAGAATGTTAATCCTTGGAAAGGATAGTTGCGCTATAAGACTAGTACCACGCCATCTAAGACAGTATTGGGAAAAAGCTCAAAAAAGAGGAGAAGATCTAGCAGTAACAGTCGTAATTGGAGTACATCCGGCAGTATCTTTAGCCGCTTCAACCTCCATAGACTACAATGATAGTGAATTAACTATTGCTGCTGCATTAATGGGAGGCACACTTGAAATAACAGAGGTGGGTACTAAGAAGATTCCTGTACCAACTCATTCACATATCGTACTAGAGGGAGTAATACTAAAAGACCAATTAAGTGATGAAGGACCTTTTGTGGATATTACAGGTACTTCAGATATTATTAGAAAAGAACCAGTAATGAAGTTCAGCTCAATATATATGAAAGATCAAGCAATAATGACTACAATACTTCCTGCAGGATCAGAACATTTCACATTGATGGGTTTTCCAAGAGAAGTAACAATGTTACAAACAATCAGAAAAGTTGTTCCTACAGTGAAAAAAGTTTACTTAACCCCTGGAGGGTCAGGCTGGTTACATGCCGTTGTAAGCTTGGAACCAAGAAAAGAAGGTGATGGAAAAAACGCTATTCTTGCAGCATTCACTGGGCATCCTTCATTAAAATGGGTAACTATCGTTAATCCCGATATTAACATCTATGATCCAAAAGATGTAGAATGGGCAACAATAACTAGAACCGGCGAAGGAGATATTGTTCAATTCTTACGGATGGGCGGTTCATCTTTAGACCCAATGAAAGCCGCAAACGGGAACTTTAAGGTTGGAATAGATGCAACTATACCTCTAAAAGAAGAGCGATCGAAGTTCGAGAAAGTGGCGCTAGATGCTAATTAAATGAAGTGATGGAAGGGATGTAAAAATAATAAAAAAAAGTCCAGAAGGAAAAAAAAAGAAAGAAGAAAAAAGGAAGTAACAAAGAAAACGAAAGAAGAAAAAAAGGACATCTCACAAGCTTTATTATAATAGACGAAAGAGCTCTAAATGAAAAAAGATAGGAGAATGGTTTAATGTACATTGCAAAAATACCGGGCACACGTTATGAATGTGTATTAGTAAACGATCATGGATTATGGAAATTACAATTAACTTTAACAGGGCATGTCGAAGCAGAAACAAATGTAACAAACTTAAGCGAAAGAACAATACATTCGCTAATCGGTAGCTTATTAGCTTCAGTGCAACTAAATGTAAACGAGTTTATCCATCAACAAATTACCAAAGCACTAGTAACACAAATTGGACCTCTTATAACAGATCAAGAAGTTACTGGTGGGCAAACCAATGATCAATCAACAGTTTCAAAAGAAATAGAATCACTTAAAGAAAGAATTGCAAAACTAGAAGCACGAGTGAAAAAGCTAGAAGTATAAAACTCAAGAAAAAGAGTATTATTCCCCTCCAAAAGAATTTTTTTGACGAAAGAATCAAAAAACTTAGATCACACAATTTAAATAAAGTGTACAGCGAATTGAGAATAAGGAGAAAAAAAATTGACTTCAAAGGCACGTATTAGACTTTTGGGAACAGATCCCGATGAATTAGCTAAGCTTTGTAATGAGCTAAAACAGATCTCAGAAAGAACTGGAGTACGAATGAAAGGACCAATTCCTTTACCAACAAAAAGAATAATCATCCCCGTAAGAAAATCACCTTGTGGAAATGGAACCCAAACTTGGGATCATTTTGAGCTAAAAATTCACAAAAGACTAATCGATATTGATGCCGAAGAAAAAGCAATGAGAGCACTGATGAGAATTCAAGTGCCAGATGATATCCGAGTAGAAATTCAAATGACTGGGTATTAAAGGGAAAAAAGCAATAATCCCTTGAAATCATTTTAATATTAGAGAAAAAAAGAAAAAATACGTGCGACGATAGTCTAGTGGTTAGGATTGGACCCTTCCATTCTATAACTCTTTTAGAGAGGCTAGGTCTTGACCCGGGTTCAAATTCCGGTCGTCGCACCATATCAAGGCCAGGTAGTCTAGTTTGGCTATGATTCGCCGTTTGGGTCGGCGAGACCGAGAGTTCGAATCTCTTCCTGGCCACCAATTCTTTATTCTCCAGAACATGTCTTTTTTTCCATAATTTTTTCAGTTTTAATGACGCGTTTTACATTTGTCTTTTAGAAAGCTTTTTCTTATTTTTCCTCTTTCTTACTTTTGAGCCATGTTTTATGTCTGATCATTCTTCTCTTGTTTCTTCGTTATCTTCCCAGTTTGGGTATAGTGCTTATATTATTGATCGGTGGCTTCGTCTTTGGGGACCCGATCTTACTCGTCAACTTATATTACGAAATGAAACGCCTCTTACTCCAACAATTCGTGTTAATACTCTTTTATCAACAGTGGATTCATGTAATGAAGCTCTTTCTTCCCAAGGATTTGTTCTTACCCAGGATGATCCTCTTCTTCCTTTACTTACAATCACAAAACAACCTTTCTCTATAAGTTCTACTGCGGAATATTTGAGTGGATGGTTCTATCTTCAAGGGAAAGCATCTCTTCTACCTGTTATTGCTCTTTCTCCACAACCGGGTGAACTAATTTTAGATTGCTGTGCAGCTCCGGGTGGAAAAAGCACCTATATAGCTCAAATCATGGCTAATCAAGGCTCCCTTGTTTGTTTAGATAATAACCTTCGTCGAATCCCATCACTTAAGGCGAATCTTTCACGTTGTGGAGTTACAAATAGTTTGGTCTATTCTTATGATTTTCGTCGATTTAAACCTTCATTAAAATTTGATCGAATTCTTATAGATGCTCCTTGTACAGGGGAAGGAGTTATTATTACAGATCCTTCCCGAAAAAAAAGTAAATCATTTAACGATATTCTCTTTTGTTCATCCCGTCAAACTATGCTATTTGACCATGCCCTTTCTCTATTAAAGGAAAATGGTGTGATAGTTTACAGTACTTGTTCATTAGCACCTGAAGAAAATGAACTTATTGTCACCCGTGCTCTACAGCAACACCCTGACCTTCATTTAGTATCTGCTGGTTTAGATAAATGGACCGATCCGGGGTTAGAGGAAGCTTTTGATTTTCAATATCCTTCTGCAATTACTCTAACTCGTCGTACTTTCCCTCCTAAGCATAATATAGAGGGCTTTTTCATTGCTAAATTTGTAAAGGAGGAGAACTAATGTCAATTATTAGTCTAAATAACAATGATGATATCAAAAAAGCTATTTTTGCTAAATTTAGCAGTATAATCTCTTTTGATGAACTTGATAATTCATTAACATCATCCTTATGGCTTAAGAAAACATCACAAACAACTTATTCATTTCATTTTACTTCGTCTGATCTTAAACATGTTTCTGATAAAATAAATCAAGATAGTGTTTCATTTGGATTAGAATTAGGAACCATTTCTCTAGAAAATCAAATATATAACGTTTCATTTTCCCCTGGGTTATTACACCTTTTTTCTGAACTTTCAGTCTTTATTGAAGCCTCGTCAAAAGAAATTACATACGGTGGATCGTATTCAAAACCGTGGTTATCTTCCAAAGTTGGCCAATATACTTCAGGTAAGCTAATTGCTTTTAGGTCAAAAAATGGTATTCTTTTGGGTTTAGGCGAAATTCAAAAGATTAAAGATAAGGCTACTTTAAAGATAGTTTTAGATGTGGGTGTTTACCTTCGATCCTTCGAGGAAGTAGACACCAAAAAAACTAAAAGAGCAAAAAAATCCCATTCAAACAAAAGGCCTAGCAAAAAACGTCAAACTAAAAGATAAAGAAATCAAATCTTAGCAAAGAGACCTTATTAATTTGAAGGATTTTATACTCTTGCTTCAAACTATAATCAAGTGTTGCCAATGACTGAAAAACCCAAGTTTCCGGATCGTCCATCGAAATATACAGTAGGGATAGCTGAAAAACCCTCTGCAGCTAAAAAAATAGCCCAGGCGTTAGATGATAAAGGAAAACCCCTTTCTGGAACATACTTCCGCGCACCATATTACATCTGTGATCATAAAGGTGAAAAAATAGTCATATTAGCTGCTTTAGGTCATCTATTTGAGCTACAACAAGAGGGAAAAGGATGGTACTACCCATCATACGATTTTTACTGGAGTACCAAGAAAAATGAAAGAGAAGAAGCTAGATTAAAACCATATATAGATTTAATTGAATGGTTTGTACCTCATTCCGAAAAACATGTTGTGATGACTGACTTTGATGTTGAAGGTGAAGTTATTGGAGCAGTTACTCTGAAAAAAGTGGGTGGAAAAAAGGTACTAGCTAATGCAAAAAGAATGTGTTATTCAGCGTTAACTAAAACAGCTCTTCAAACGGCGTACTCGGAATTAAATGAGCAAATCAACCACGACATTCTAAACTCAGGATTAACGAGACATTATGTTGATTGGCTATTTGGTATAAATGTTTCTAGAGCTCTGTCTCTCTCGTTAAAAAATATAACTGGTTGGTTCTATCCACTTTCAGCAGGAAGAGTACAAGCTCCTACACTAGCATTTGTAGTAGAGAGAGAAGCCGGGGTACGATCATTTGTTCCAGTACCATACTGGGTAATAGATGCGGAAATGTCTTTCAATGGAACGAAGGTAACTTTAAAGCACTCAAAAAGAAGAATTAGAATAAAATCTGAAGCAGAAACAATAGAGGAAAAATGCAATTCTAAAAAGGCTCAAGTGTCAAAGATCGAATCTAAAAGAATTGAAGATGATCCGCTTAATCCTTTTAATTTAGGCTCCCTACAGTCAGAAGTTTACAGAGTTTTCAGATATACTCCTTCATACACGCTATCATTAGCTGAGAAACTTTATTTGGATGCGTTAATTTCTTACCCCCGAACAAATAGTGAAAAATTTCCTGAAGAATTAGATCACACAGAAATAATTACTAATCTCAAAAAACAGCGAAAATATGCTAAATTATCTTCATTGGCACTTGATAAAGGCACAAAACCTCATGAAGGATCAAAAACTGATCCGGCTCATCCTCCAATTTATCCAACAGGCACAAAACCTGATAAAAAACTCGAAGGAGCAGGTGAGAAGCTTTATGATTTGATTGTTAAAAGATATCTCTCTCTTTTTGGTGAACAAAGGATCAGAGAACAAAAAAATATCAAAATAGCTATTGATACAGAAGAATTTAAGGCAACAAATACCATAATTGTTAAACCAGGATGGACAAAGATCTATGATCCATATACACGAGAAATCAAATCTGATCCTGTTCTTAATGTAAAGGAAGGAGATGAACTCAAAGTAAATAAAGTCACATTAAGCGATAAACTGACAAAATCACCACCAAGATACAACGAAAACTCTCTTCTTAATGAAATGACTAAACAAGAAATTGGCACAAAGGCAACAAGAGCTGCAATAATAGATAAACTTAGAATTAGAGGTTATGTGGAAGAATATGAAATTATTCCAACTGTATTGGGAGAAGGAGTAATATCTTTACTAAGAGATTATGTGCCTAATATAATTACTCCAGAGATGACAAGAGACTTAGAACTGCAAATGGAGAAAGTAGGAATTGGGGAAGAAAAACTGGACACAGTTTTATCAGAAGCAATTAAAAATCTTCAAAAGATATTGGATGAGTTCAAAGAAAATGAAGCACAAATTGGCAGAGAATTACAAAGAAGGCTTTCAGAAACACTCAATAAGAGAAGAATAACAGTAGGAACGTGTCCAAATTGTAAAACAGGTGAATTGATAGTAATTAAATCAAGGGTGACAAAAAAGCAATTCGTTGGATGCACAAATTATCAAAAGGATGGAGAAGGGTGTTCAACCTCAGCTCCTTTACCTGCAAGAAGCAAGATATTCCCAACAGAAAAAGTGTGCGAAATAGATGGTTTTCCAATTGTTGAAGTTGAAAGAAGGGGAAGAAAGTGGGAAATGTGTGTAAATATCGAATGTTCGACAAGAACAATCTATGAGGGAAAAAATAAGCAAAATTCTAAAGCAAGTGAGCAGAAAAAAACCAAAAAGAGTGAAAAAAGATGAAGATCGAAGAAAAATATTGTCCAATTAATAATGAGCCATTAAGAGATGAAGAATTTTTTTGCAGAAACCATCTAAGAGCTCTTAAATTACTGGTAACAACATATAATTCATGGGATGAGGCTTATGAGGGATTATCCTGGGAAGAGTATCTAGAAAAACTGACCAAAATAAAAGAATCAGTAGGGATATGGGCACAAGAACTGATTCAATACATAATTGATAATAAAATTAATTACGCTGATCTGAAAAAAATAGCTAAAAGCGAATAAATAAACTAAAATAAGAAAAGAGCAAAAATAAAGCTAAGAAAAGGAAAAGAGAGGTTAACGAGAAAGTGACACAAGAAAAATCAAATGAATTGATTCCACTTTCTCAAGAAAAATTGATTTTGTTGGAAAAAAAACATGGAAAAAGATTCGAAAGAGCAATCTCTATACTTGGCGAAAAAAAAGTCAAGAAGTACGTTTTTGAGCCCAGTAAAAATGTTTTTTGGATAATAAATGGACGAATAAATGACTATATAGCGATAGAAGAGCTTTTTTGTTCATGTAAGGATTTTCAAATAAGACATCTACTAAGAGATGAAGTAGAGAGCTGTTATCATTTACTAGCAGTAAAGATAGCAAAAGAACATAATTATTATCAAGTAGAAGCAAAAAAAGATGATGAATTAATCTCTTTCTTAGATAAATTCTTGGAAGAGGCAGAGAGCAAATGAAATCATAGATAATTAGGGACTAAGCTCAAGTTCTTCATTCCAATCATCAAAAGTAAAATGAACCTTGGTGAAGGATTTAACAAGGGGTATAACCTCTTCTTTAACAGTTTTGGGTGATTCATCATCAACAATTATTCTCTTAATGAAATGAGCAATTGTCTTCATCTCCTCTTCTTTCATACCTAACCGAGTTACTTCACTTGTACCGAAACGCAAGATAACATCTGAAAAAAGATTAGCTCTTTCAAGTCGACTCTTTTGATGAGAGCAGATTTCTGGAGGTAAATCTAATAGTACTTGATGGGATTCAGAGAAGCCACGATGAGCTAATTTAACGGGAACACCTTCCTTATCAAGACTTTTAGCTAATGATTTGCTATTCGCAACAATTTGTTTAGCATAAGATTCACCGAAAGCAATCATCTCAAGCAAGGAAGCTCCAAGAGCAGCGATACGTCCGGGGTGAGGATTGTCAACAAGAACAATGCCTTCACTACCATGAGGGATAAGCAATTGATTGACTTGATTAAAGGCTTCCTCAGAATTGGAAAGAATTATACCACCTTGAGGACCTGGAAATGACTTGTGTGTGGATCCAACTAATAAATCAGCTCCTTCTTTCAAAGGTTGTTGAAATTGTTTTCCGCTGATTAAACCTAATACATGTGATCCATCATAAACACAGTAATTATCATAATCATGAACGATAGAAGAGATTGAGCGAACATCTAAAGGAAAAGTCATAACTGAATGACCTAAAACGGTGATTTTGGGATTAGAGGTTGAAAATAAATCAGTAAACTCAGGAAGATTAACGGATGCAGAAGAAGGATCAAATGGAAGAGAAACTCTTTCTCTATTAAAGTGAGTTAAGTTAAGGGGATATCCTCCTAAATCGTTGCTGAGCATAACAATTTTGTCTCCAGGTGAAGAAAGCCCGAGAGAAAAAGCCAAGTTAGTGATATTGCCGGAGATAGGATAAATATTAACAAATTCAGCGGAAAAAAGCTTCCGAGCGAGAGATTCAACTTGATCGATCAAGGAACGAATGAAAGAAGTACCAGAATAAAGGTCAGAAGAATAACGAGAATCAAGGTCAAGACTTCTAAGTTGATTAATAATTGGAGAAGGACGGTTTTCAGAAGCAACTAAGTTAATAGCTTGAGTTTTACGAAGAAATTCGTGTTTTTTAATAGATCGAAGAAAAAAAAGTATCTCGCTGTCAATATCCATGGAAGTCAAGAAAAATAAAGTCTAAAGCTTATAAGATTTTATTGAAAAAGAAGTTGAAGAAAAGGTAGTGAAAGGAGCGATAAGAAAAACTTATCACAAGGGAGGA
>DAOWED010000073.1 GCA_030638685.1 Candidatus Heimdallarchaeota archaeon
AGTTGTTTTTCTAATTTTCTTATTTTTTCAGGTTCCTTTTCGGAAGAAATTGGATCAAAAATGAGTAATACTTGAGTGTGTTCATCTGTGGAACTAAATTTAATGTGAGTAAAAGAGGAAATAGTGCTATAAATTTTATGTGCTTGTTCTTTTTTCCAGCTCATTAAATCAATTTCTTTTTCTTTAGAAAGAGCGAAACCAGCAACTAGCTGAACTAAAACTTCTGATTCATTTTCTATTGTTAGAATTGTTGATTTATAGTTTAGTGGTAGATCAAGCTTGGACTTAGGTATCTTTTCTTTGTTAGATGCGTCGAAGAATCTCAAATTCTCTTTCCCCTTGATGTGATTAAACATCTCAATCTTTATATCGGGATTATCAGTTTTAGATTGAATATAAACTGAAATAGACATGAGAATGATGGATATTAGATCTTTAGCACCAGAATCGGTGAGAATGAGGTCTAAAATAACAAGCTGAATAGAAATCCAGCAAAAAAGCCACAAGGAGCCTTCTAATGCATTAACTTCAACTCCAGGAGGAGGATTAATCATTTTGTAGAGAAAAATATTTCTGAAAATAAAGATAATAAGGAAAAATCCTGATAAAAAGAAAAATAGTTGACCAATAGGGTCAAAAAGTAATGTTTCACCGAAGTAAGAAAGTCTAAAATCCTCAACTGACACTCCGGGCAAAGAATCTTCAATATTTGGTCCTACTTCAGAAGGAGAAGAAATACTAATGTTTAATATTTTGAATTTAATTACTCCTGAACCCATTGCAGATAACTTAATGTCAAGAAAAGTGAGATTAGAAGGAGGAATTAATATAAAAGGTAAATCAACCGCTCCACCGTTGTCAATTTTACTATCCAATAGAATAAAACCCTTGCATAAAATTTCCACTTTTAACCACTTGAATGAACTAGCTGCTGAAAGATCGACTTCTGAATGAATAGTAACTTTTTTCTGATTTTCAGCTTCTGAATATACAATTGCAGCCATTTCGCCATGAGCGTAAGTAGAAGTAAAGGAAAGAGCAGAAAGAGAAGGGTAAAAAACAGAAGGTGAGGAAGAAGATATTTGGGTTCTTTCGATTGTGCTTTCTTTGAATATAGTTAATTGACCAGCTTTAAAGGGAAAAAGAGATGACCAACTAAAAAATATCTTGAGTTCAGAAGTGGAATTAATAATTTCAAAAGCTAAGGGAGTCAGGTGAGTTTTTTCATCCTGTAACCTTGTTTGAAGAACTCCTTGAGCAATAGATACCTCATCACTAATAATAATGAAACTATAGCCCGGATTATCAGTATTATCGCCGGAAGAACACCAGAGGAAATTTAGAAAATAAAAGCCTGAAACAAAAGAGTCAGAGAGGTTTAAAGTAAAAGAATTTTCAGAATCGGTCCAATCATAAACGAAGTCTTCAGAAACAGCAGTAAGATTAGTATCAATTGAAGAAACCGTTTTGTTGTGACTGGCTTGAGACGACGTATAAAGAGAAATAGTAGATAATAGACAAACTATTCTAAGGAGTGTTATGAAATAGACTCGTTTTTTAAACATAAGATAAGACCTTTTTCTTTGAAAGAGCTAGTTTAAGCCCTTCAAGAGATAAGTTTGGGATAATTATATTAATTGAAGGAATAAACTAAATGTCTTCATCATTATTAAGTCTCAAATTCATTTTTAAAGAAGTAAAAATTGAATTATTGGTTTGAGTTTTGTTTTTCTAATTACAGATGCAAATTGCATAATAATGAAATTTTAAGAGTGGATTTAATTCTTAAAGGTAAAAAAACCAGTATAATCTCTCTCTTTCAATATTAAACCTTATTAACTCACCTTAAACATTGAGTATAGGCTTTTTCATATAATTTCGCTTAAAAAGACATTAATAATATAATGATATCAAAATATAGAGAAAATATGATGACTATTTTATTAATAACGAAATCGTTATTATAATCAATCCATCATTAGTACAATAAAATTATAGAATTATCCATTGCTGTTCATGTTTAACTCTAATTTCAGTCATTATCATACTTATTCTTTCTGAAAGCCGTTTAGCTTTGTACAAATATATTCTTTTAAGACTTGATAATGAGGTTAACTTAATAATGTCCTCATCTGACATGATGTCAGCATCTAAGTGTATAATTTGAAGATTTGTTAACGTTAATAACGAATCAATAGATTCCTTTTTCAATCTATTTCTGAATAAATTGAGGTTCTCAATGGTTTTAAACCCCCTGACTGAATCGAAGTTAATATATTCTAAGTTATTTGAGCTTAAATCAATTGTCCTAAGGTTAGGTAGATCGGGCAAAGACGCAATTAACGTATCCGTCAAACTACAGGATGTCATAACAAGTTTTTTTAGACTTTTTAAAGATGACAACGAAGAAATCGTACTTTTATCTAACTTGTTGGATGACAAACTAAGGGATTCAAGATTTTTTAATAGAGATATTGAATCAACACCATCACTAGATATTCCACAACTATTCATCCTGAGTTCTTTTAGATTTTTTAATGTAGATAATGATATATAAGCTTCCCTAGAAAAATTTTGATCTCTGAAGATTAATTCTTTTAGATTTTTTAATGCTTGCAAAGAGGCAATCGAAGCATCGGACAATGGGTTATATATCAAATATAATGTTTGAAGGTGGTTCAATGAAGATAAACATGAAAAGTCTATATTAACTAAGTTATTTTCCCCCAAATGAATATCCTTGAGGTTTTTTAAAGATGCCAAAGAAGCAATAGCATTAGCTGAAAGCTGATTTTCCATTAGATTAATACTTTGAAGTTTCTCCAAAGTTGCTAAAGAAGTAAAATCCACATCTTTTAGATTATTGCTCCTAAAACTGAGTTCTTTTAACTTTTTTAAATGTGACAATAAAGCGATTGTTTCGTTACTTAAATCACATCTATTCAAAATAAGCTCTTCAAGGTTGGTTAAAGATGACAATGAAGTAATCGATGTCTTAGTTAATCTATTAATAGATAAATCAAGCACTTTAAGATTTTTCAGGGATGATACTGAAGCAACTGATTCATCAGTTAACTGATTCCCAGTTAAGTCAAGTTCTTCAAGGTTAGACAATGATATCAATGAACCAATTGATGCTTCAGTCAACCTATTGCCGCCTAACCTAAGATTTTGTAAGTTAGGTAAAGAAGATAAAGGTGAGAAATCAATTTTCTTTAGTCGATTATACATTAAATTGATATAACTAATATCTTTGAAAACTAAAAAAGATTTGAAGTTTAGTCTTGTGGGCATTGTGGTTAATGGGTTTACATATTGAGTATAGCTTAACCACTCTTTTCCATTCCTTCTTTTGATTAAATCATTTTTAGTAAGTACTGATTTTATTTCTTCGTTCATTCGATAAGACTGATCTTCATTGTGTGAAATGTATGCGAAAAACCAATATGAAATAGTTTCATCTGTTGGATTAGTGTCGAGAATATGCGTAAGAAAAGTATCTGATGCAAATTTGAGAATGTTTCGAATAGAAGAGTGGTCCAAACTGTATAATTCTTCAACATTGCATATTATTTCTCTGCTATAGCTATTAAAGCCCTCAGCTATATAATATTCGGCAAAAGACTTATGATTAAACTTGTATATTCCTTCCGGAGTAAAGTGTTCCAAAAATGTACAATTACTTAGAATATCCGCAATCAATTTGATCAGATTGTTGTCAAGTTCGATGTCAACTTCAGCGGAATATTCTTTAATTAATCTAATTACTTCATCACGATTCAATTGAACGGATTTATTTATATCACACCAAGCCATTTTTATTATCAAAATATCAAGATTAATGTCTTGAGGGAGTCTAATTTTTCTTTCTTTGTTTTTCTCCCTTTTTAACCATGTACTAGCGTATATGTGATAAAGTTCACATTCACTAATTGTTTTAACACTTTTCAATTCATCAATGATTGTTACAATCATACTCAAGAGTAATGGTCGGCTCATAAGGTCAGAGTCAGTAAGTGTTTCTAGAAGAAAGGACTCGTCTATGCCAAACGATTGAATGTATCTTACGATTTTTTCTGTATTCAATGGTTGAATACCAATAGGCTGAAAACGAAATGAATCTTCAATTTCGCAATCGGTAGTTACTAATGGAATAATTTCAGGTATATCAGATAGTGATATAAAAGCTTCTGGTCTTGTTGTGAGAATAAGTTTGGTCCAAGGTGGAAAAAGATCGCAAATGTCAATTATGAAATCTTCCAAGATCTGATAATCAGATCGACGAGTTAATTCATCAAAACCATCAAAAATTATTGCGATTTGATTATCTGCAAGCATTCCAATAAACTTTGTCCATTTAAAGTCTATAGACTCAAAATGTGTTGAAAAATATGTAGAAATAGTGTCCTTGATTAGATCACCTCTTTCTGAACCCGCTTCTTTTGGAATTGCTCGTTTTAAGGGAATATATAGTGGAATTGGCATATTTTTATCTTCTAACCACTTTCGAGCTAAACTGTAAGAAATATACTTTGTAAGGGTTGATTTTCCAGTTCCTGCAGATGCAGAGATTAAGAGCGGTGATGTCTTGTCCCTTTCCATCCATTCGAAAATATATGCTTCTAGTGAATCTATTTGCTCAAAGTTTTTGTGTTGACTCCAATGCATATGATCGAGCTGATTTTGTGTGTGTTTTTTGCTTAAAAATTCAACATAACTAACTTTTTTGCCTTTTTTTGATTTACTGAAATCAATGCCTCCCAGTGGAATATAATGATCTTTAGTTTTCTGAAAACTAACTAGATCAGTTAATGACAAATTAGCTAAATGATTTATATATAAGGTAAAATCAATAGGGTAAAAAGGTAAATCTTCTTCTTCAGCTTTTTCAGCCAATTCTGTCATTAGATTAGCTATAATAGAGATAAGTTCTTTTCTGTTTATATTATATTCGTGATTATTGAGGAACTTCAGATATTGCAGTTCACTCAGTAATGGAGGTCTTTTGCAATACTCAATCATAACGGGAATAATTCTGTTACAGTTTTCTTTTACCCCCCTGTTAATCATTGCTGTCCACTCTTTTTCAACCCATTCTGAGGCCATTGAATTGGGTGAAAGAAGCAATATCATAAGATGGGACGATTCTAGGCCGTCTATAATCTCTTTGACAAAATTTTCACCCGTTTTAATATCACTTTCGTCCATCCAAGTGTCATAACCCGCATTTTCCAAATATCTTTTTAGTTTTCTTGCAAATGGTTTATCTTTGCTACTATGTGATATGAATATCTTTGTCATTTAGAGTCCTCCGCATTAATAATTCAATATGATGTAATTTCTATAGTGATATAATAAGATTATCCCAAATTGACCTTTTTTTGTCATTTTAAGAAACTTACGGATTTCAAAGTGTTACTGGATTGTTAATTTTTAGAAAAAAGGGATTAAACAGACTTAGAATACCATTAAGTACTTTTTGATGAAAAGTGTTTGTCTTTATGGGAAAATATGTGAAAAATGCGGTGTTATTTCATCTATTAACGTAATGTCTAAGGTTTATGTAAAATATAACTCAAAAAAATAATACTGATTATAACAAGAACCTCAAGAGGTTGCAGATGCTCTTTTATGTATGGGTGCTTCAATTGGTATGGCTTCTGGTTTAGCTCACTCTGGTATAAAAGAAACACCAGTTGCAATTATAGGAGATAGCACATTCTTCCATTCTGGTATTAACGCTTTAGTAAACGCTGTTTATAATAATTCTAATATTTTGGTAGTAATTGTTGATAATTACACCACCGCTATGACTGGTATGCAGGACTCTCCCAGAACAGGAATTACCGGGATGGGAGAAGAAGGCACCCAGATTAGCATTGAAGAAACATGCAGAGGAATGGGAGTTAAACATGTGGAAGTCTTTGATGCTTATGATTCCAAAGAAGGAACAAAGGCTTTTCATAGAGCATTAGAGCATACTGAAGGTCCATCAGTAGTAATTACACTAGATCCATGTATTCAGCTTGTTCTTCGTGACAAGAAGAAGAAAGGAGAAAAACTCGTACCTTGCTATGTAGATCCTGAAATTTGTAATGGCTGTGCTATTTGTATTGACAGGTTTAACTGTCCCGCAATGACTTGGGCAGAAGAGCCTTTACCAACAGGTAAATATCAGATGATTATTTCAGCAGAATATTGTGTAGGCTGTGGTTCATGTATACCTGTCTGTGCACGAAAAGCTATCAAACTTGGACCAGTAAGTTAGTTTAGTTGACCTTCCTCTCCTTTTTTCCATAATTCATGGTGATTAGATTTTTTAATATAGCAAACAGTTCTTTATACTGAGCACATCTTCAGAAATATTTAGCAATCCGACTAGTTGATTATCCTCTTCTTACGAAAATGCTTTAAGTCAAAAGATCTGTATAAAATCAAATGTCGGATCTAAAAGAATACAATATCTATGTTTGTGGTGTGGGTGGACAAGGAATTTTAACATTAACAGATATTTTAGGCGAAGCAGGTTTGAAAACTGGGTATAAAGTACGAGGATCAGAGACTCATGGAATGGCTCAAAGAGGAGGATCCGTTGTTGCTACCGTAAAATATGGTACTAACGTTCATTCACCTTTAGTTCCCGAAAAAGGAGCAGATATCTTGATCTCATTAGAACCGGCAGAGACGCTTAGAAGTGCTAATTATGTTAAAGAAGACGGTCTAATAATCACAGGTACTTTCCCCTTTATTCCTCCCTCTAACACTTATAAAAGAGAAAAGTACCCAGAAATAGACCAACTACTAGAAAAATCCCGTTTATTCTGTTCAAATGTTTACACCCTTGATTTTGCAAAAGCAATAGCTGATTTAGGATCCGTAATTGTAGCGAATGTTGTTGCATTAGGAGCAATTTCAATGGTTCCTAATTTTCCAGTAACAGAAGAAGTAATCAGAAAAACTATCATTGCTCGCTGGCCAAAAT
The DNA here is from genome assembly GCA_030638685.1 of Candidatus Heimdallarchaeota archaeon. Classification (GTDB taxonomy): domain Archaea; phylum Asgardarchaeota; class Heimdallarchaeia; order Heimdallarchaeales; family DAOWED01; genus DAOWED01. Next base: position 6,983 of record DAOWED010000073.1, read on the forward strand.
TTGTGGAATTAAATTTGAAGGCTTTTGAGTATGGTCAAAATATGATCAAAGAACAGCTGAATTAATCAAAGATAGTTAATGCAATCAGAATTAATTTGATTGCAAATGATAGCGTCATAAAGGAGAGTAATTGAGTATGAGTAAGCTAGCTGAACACTTACGATTTAGCTGGATAGATCCGTATGTAGCTGGTTTTTCAGAGCCAAACTATTCTCAGAAAATAGAGTTTTTACTGTCACAAGGGATAAGAAGAATAGTAACTTTAACGAAAAGAGCTCTACCGGAAAGTTGGGTAAGGGAATATTCACTGATAAACAAGCATATCCCAATGCATGAAAATGGTTTACCATCAGAAGAACAGCTGGAAAAATTTCTTACTTTTGTCTGCCAAGAAACAGAAAAAGGAAATAAAGTGGGAGTACATTGTCAATATGGCGTTAGTAGGACGGGGATGATGCTTGCTCTTTACCTGATAAAGTGCAAAGCTTATAGCTCAAAAGAAGCAATTAGTCAGATACGCTCAAGAAGACCTCTTTGTTTGCAATCAACTTCACAGTTGGAGTATCTACAAGAAATAAGTAATGACTTGTAAAAAGAATTACTGAGGCATAATAAACGAACTAAGCGGCTAGAAACAAATAATAATGCTTATAGTATTTACTGATTAATGGAGAAGCTAGCAGTTTCAGAAGCCAAAAGAATCATTTTCAATGCAACAGCGATACATTCAAACGAGAAGGGAAAAAAGGGAATAGTAAACATCTTTGAAAGGTTAAAATCGATACAATTAGATACTTTACCTATTGTAGGAAGAAATCATGATCTAGTATTTCAATCAAGAATGACAGATTATAAAGAAGGAGAATTTTTGGAATATGCTCACAAAGAAAAGATAGGCTTCGAATATATGGATAAAGCACTCTGTATGATAAGAATAGAGGATTTTCCACTATTCTATTCGTTCATGAAAAAACAAGGATTGAAACATTATAATCAAGCGAAGGAAAAAATCATGGAAGAGCATCCAGAAGTATATGAAGAAGTTGTAAATCTGTTGAACGAAAAAGAAGTGGCTTCATCAAAAGAATTTGGAGATAGCGAACATCTGAAGCTTCCTTACATGGGATTTAAAACAAGCAAAGCAGGAGGAATGATGTTGGATTGTATGTGGAATAGGGGAGAAGCAGTAATTCACCATAGGGAAAAATATAGAAGATATTATTCGTTTCCAGAGAAAAGAATACCTGAAAAATTTTTTAAGGAAGAAAAAATATCCATAGAAGAAATTTTCAGAAAAATGCTTATTCGGAGAATAGAACAAGTAGGAATATTAGCAATGACGAATAATGCAGAAACGTTAGGATTGGTAAGAGGAGCAAGAAAAGAAGTTAAAGGGATGATAAAAAGAGGAGAAATAAAAGAGATTAAGGTTGAAGGGAAAGAAAGAAAATATCTGACAACAGAAAAAATGTTAGAAAAAACTGAAGAAAAAGAAGATGAAAGGATGAGATTCATAGCTCCATTAGACCCAATAGTATGGGATAGAAGAATGGTGAAAGAAATATTCGAGTATGATTATATATGGGAAGTATACAAACCAATTAAAAAGAGAATATATGGCTATTATTGTTTGCCAGTATTCTATAAGGGAGAATTCATAGGAAGAATAGATCCAAAAATAAATAGGAAGAGCAAAAGATTAGAAGTGAAAGAAGGACTGTGGGAAGAGGGAAAAAAAATAACTGAAGAAATAAAAGAAGAAGCAAAAAAAGCAATTAAAATGCTAGCAGAGTATTTGAAAGTGGAGGAAATAGTATTCGAAGGGGAAAATAAGGAATGGAAGGAGATAATAGGAAAATAAAGAAAAAAAAGTGATTAAAAAAAAAGAAAAAATGGAGCCCTTGGTGGGAGTTGAACTCACGACCTCGTCCTTTTTGTAAGAAAACGCTGAAAAGGCGTTAAATTGTACCAAGGACGCGCTCTAACCGGCTGAGCTACAAGAGCACCTTTCTTGACTTTTTTCGGATTTTTAAGGTCAATTCGTCGTTTTTTTGAGTTTTTGACAAATTAATTTTTATCCGATGCCAAAGATATGTCTCTTTGACATTTTTATCTGCCTTTTTCAACTTTCATAAATCTTCCTTTTTGTGTTAGACTCATGTTTTACATATTTCAGAATAGACCAATTATCTCGTAACATCCAATACACATGAGACCAGCTATTGGCATTGTAACTACCCACGATATCAAGATTTTGTTTACCGTTTTGAAATTGAGTTTTTCTTTCAATGCGAGCCCTACTCCTATGAATCCAAAAACCAGTATGTGTGTTCCACTTAAAGGTAATCCCATTAGCGTTCCTACAAAGATAGTTATGGCCGTTGCTAACTGTACTGAAAAAGCTGATGCCGGTGTAAGCTCCACTATTTCATCCGCTAGTGTTTTAACCACTTTGCGCCCTAGAGTTATAACCCCTATAAACATTCCAGCTCCTCCCATGGCTAAGTACCATCTCATGTTTTCATCAAAACCTTCACTTCCAGCTAGTGGTGCTACTGCATTTGCTACATCATTCGCTCCTCTACTTATTGCTGTTACTGCTACGAATACTAGTAACAACCATGATAGCATAGAATCTGCCTTTTCCCTTTCATTATATCCTTTAACATGTTTTTGTAATAAGCTATTGACTATTCTCATTACAATATAAGCAATTACCATCCCTATAAGCGGTGAAATTATCCACGATAAAACTATGTACCCAAATACATCCCACTCTACTCCATCTGCTTGCTCTTTATACAGTCCTAAGAACACTACTGCGCCTACTACCGCTTGGGTCGTTGAGATTGGAGCTCCTTGCCAAGATGCTAATATTAAACAAATTGCTGCTGATATTAGTATTGCTATAATCACTTGATCTGTGAATTCAATCCCTGACAGTTTTTTTCCAACTGTATCAGAAACGCCTCCTCCTAAGAGTACCGCACCTATCCATGCTAATAATCCTCCAAGAACCACTGATTGAAGTAATCCCAACTTTCTGCTTCCATAAACTGGAGCCATTGTTTCGTCATTACTTCCTATTCCTATTGCCAGAGCCATTGATACTCCAATGACTCCTATGAACACTTCACTCATTTTCAAGTCCTCTCAGTGTTCTAGTGTTTTAGTGCAAACAACTCAATATAATCAGTTGCATGTTCTCCTGCTTCTGCTACTCCAACTATTCTTTTCAGCAATGAACTTAGGAATATCCAGTCTTTTAACTTCAGCTCTTTGGCTCTTTCATAGTAGTCAGCAATCAAATCAATTTCGTGTTCTCTTGCTTTGTTTCTTAGTACCTCTACTTCTTTCGTAAGTTCAAAAGCTTTTGAATAATTCACGTAAAGAATTTTGACTGCTTCACATGTTTTGAAAATTATTTCTTCTAATACTTTGAATGCTCCATCTAGCATTTCTCTTTTGGCATTAAGTTCTTTCAGCATTATTCTACTTATTGTTCGTCCAAGTTCAAATACGCTATCCCCTAAATCTTCTAGGTAAATTATCAGATGTATTTGATCAATGGCAACTGATGAAAAAACACCTTAAATCGACCCTTCCGTTGGTAAAAGGTCTTTCTCTCTTTTATCGGTTTCTTTGTTAAGTTTTTCAAGTTTTTTCCATCTGTTTTTTACTTCCTCTTTGTCACCGTTAATACTTGCTTCATATATCTTACCTAGTTCTTCAGCAAGATCAACTATAACTTCTGCATATTCAACTACATGCGTTTGTAGGTCCTTAATCGCCTTTCCTTTCTGTCTTCTAAACATGATAATCCTATTCGTTATCTCAAAATCCTTTTTATCCTTTTGTACAAAACTCGTTTTTGTTTTAATTATTGCTTCTTTGATAATTACTTAGTAGCCTTCCTTATCCCTTTGTTTGTGTTATAATACTCCCTTTTTTCGGATATTTTCTCAGAGCTTTTTATTTTCTTTTTGACCATTCTCTCTTAATTCTCATTGAATCTGATGCTTCCTAGCGCCACAGAGATCAAAGCGCCAAAAAAACCAATAAAAAAGAGAAAAAGAGACAAATAAAGGGAGTTAAATAATTGAAAAAACTAGTAAAGTATAGCTGAATTTGAGTGGATTAGAGTTTAAACGAGCAATAACTGAGAAATTAGCTGTAAATTCCTATTGGACTAAACTTAAGAAAAGTCTCATTGCTATTATGACTTGAACACCGCTTAATTGGATTGATAAAAAATGAAATCACAAATCACTGTTCACGAAACATTGGATGTCGTGTTGGATGCTAAATGCCTTCTAGAAAGCTCAGAAGGTTCTGCTGAACTTCAAATTCGTAATGTTAGTGATCAAACAACTATGTGGGGAATAGTACTCTCCGCGAAACATGATCCCGAGGTATCTAACTTCCAAGGAGGCGAAATTTCTCATATTGCCGCGAATGATAGTCACAAAACTAATTATAACTTTGATGTGCAACCAAAGCTGCAAGTTTTTGAAAGAATAGATACCGGCTTTAACCAAGCAAACCCTGATATTACTGATACTTCTCATTTTTACCTTGTAGTAGAAAACCGTCAAAGAGTATTATATGAGATTGAGCTCAGAAATGACTATACCTTTGAATTGAATGATATAACGGTAGAAAAGCACTTCCCTTCATGTAAGAATGATATTTCCGTTCTTCAGCCATATCCTGGATCAACAACTGTTGAAACAGGTCCTCTGAGATGGGATTTACCTACACTACCTCCAAATTCATCAGCTATCTTGAGAATAGTCGCAGACTTAACTCCAGTGGAAGCAACACCTGTACCAACCGGTGAAATAATAGTTACATGTAATTCTAATAGATTATTCACTACATTTGATCCTGATATTGATGCAGAATGTGATGCAGTAGACTTAGAAGTAGACGTTAAAGAAGCTCCAGAACCCGATGTGTGGAATATTCTGGCTAGTTTTACTAATAACTCTGAATTCGCAGTAATGATCGATAAAGTAACTGTCGAAATAAATGGTAATTCAGTAATTGATGTTCTACAGGTTAACAAAGTTGCTGAAACAGCTTTAGGGCGTTCCGCATGGGAACAAGCTACTCAAGTACATTCACACAATTATCCACAAGTAGCTAAAACTTTCAAATATGAAGTCCTTTATGATGTTATTCCTTCTTCAGATATTAAAATTAAGAAAAATAATGATTTTATGCCTGTTGTAAAGATTTCAAGCCAAAAAGCATTCATACCTGACACAGTTAATACTTATACTCGAACACCAGTTAAGTTCACTGTTGTTGTTAAGAATGAAGGTAGTGCAGAAATTGGAGTGATAGAGATGGTAGAAACTATTCCACCATTCTTCGACGTTAAATCCGTTTCATCTACCCTTAATAACCAATCTTTATCCCCAGAAACTTCATGGGATGGAGAAGTAGAGGGTGAAGAATTGGATATATCAACTGCTAGAACATTAAAAATATCTCTTGAGACACCTAATTTTATGCCAAATGATGAGCTTGTCTTATCAGTAGATGGAATGGCTCAAAAACCAAGAC
>DAOWED010000092.1 GCA_030638685.1 Candidatus Heimdallarchaeota archaeon
AATATCATAGATCCATTAGCTGACGATTTTTATACTTATGAAGTTGACCACTATGGAGACGTCATTTATGGGACTTTCAATAGCACTTTTCTTATTTCGGCAGTTACATGCATTATTTTCATCCTCTTTTTTGCTTTTCTGATGTTGGTAGATAGACAAAAGGAAATTGGTTTATACAAAGCCCTTGGAGTGGTCAACAGGCAGCTATTCTTTCTCCTACTAACGGAAATACTAATTCTTCTCCTTCTGAGTATGTTTATAGGCACTATTATTGGTCTTTTTGCGTCTTTCACCTTTTTCTCCGTCTATGGAAAGACTGATCTTGCCCCACCTATCACTTTTTCAATCCCATTCGGTAATTTATTGACTTTTAATCTTTTTCTACTTATTTTAGCGTGTGGTTCGATTGCTATTGTAATGTATCGTTTCGGACGTGTCGAAGCAGGAATGATTTTAAGGAGTGAATGAACATGGTTACAGATTTTTTTATTGAAGCAGAAGATATCATTAAAATCTATTCAGATAATCGAACAGATGTAAGGATAGGAGCTCTTCGCAGTGTAGAACTGAGGATCAAGAAGGGAACATTAGTTTCAATTATTGGACCATCCGGTGCTGGAAAATCCACTTTATTGCGCCTTATTGGAGGTCTAGACACCGTCTCAAGTGGTCACTTGAAAGTTGGAGATACTCTTCTAAGTAGTCCCAATATTTCAACAGGAGAATTAACTGTTTATAAAAAAACTATTGGATTTCTTTGGCAATTCCCTGATAAGAATCTTTTACCGAAATTGACAGCTGAGGAACAAATTGAATTTCCTATGCACCCTTATGGTTACTCCCGCGAATGTAGAAAACGTCGAGTTTTAGAACTACTTACTGCTGTTGGTTTAAAAGATAGAGCTACACATCAACCGTCTCAACTTTCAGGTGGTGAAGCTCAACGTTTAGGAATAGCCATTGCTTTGGCAAATAATCCTAGCTTAGTGTTAATGGATGAACCAACAGGTGAATTAGATACAAAAAATACTCTTATGATTATAAATTATTTAAAGGAATTAAATGAACAGTTTGGAACAACCATGATTGTTGTGACCCATGATCATCGTTTCGCAAGAATGACACCTTTAACCTACACAATTAAAAATGGGCAGATCAGTGCAGTTGACAGAATAATAGAAGAAACACATTCTTCAGAAGATAGACTGGAGCGAGAAATACTATCTTATGTAGACAAATATGGGAATGTTCGTATTCCTGATGATTTAAGACAAGAACTAGGTATTCACCAATTGGTTCGCTTCACAATTAATAGAGACGATCCAAAACGTCCTCGTCTTGAAATACATCCAGTAAATGATTAATAGGTGAAAAAGACATGTCCAAAGTAAAGAATTCAACCATTGAAACTCTACCTCTTCTTGAGCTTAAAAATGTTAAAAAGAATTACACCAAAGGGGATCACATTGTTGAAGCAATTCGTGATATTTCCATTACGATTTATCCGGAAGAGTTTATTGCCATTTTAGGCCCTTCTGGGTCAGGTAAATCTACTTTACTTTCTTTAATTGCTGGCTTAGAAAGACCTACTGATGGTGAAATTTCCATTAATAACGAATCCATCACTCATCTTTCAGAAGACGAACGTACTATCCTTAGAAGACATACAATAGGTATAATTTTTCAATTTTTTAATCTGCAAGATATACTCACAGCCCTTGAAAATGTTGAATTCCCTTTATTTGTCTGTGGAGAAGAACCTACTGCTCGACGTGACCTTGCTTCTTCTCTTCTTACAACAGTAGGTCTTGATAATCTAGACCATCGTCTCCCCCACGAGCTTTCTGGTGGAGAAAAACAACGAGTAGGTATTGCAAGAGCATTAGTTAATAAACCTCCACTCTTACTCGCAGATGAACCTACTGGTGATCTTGATAGCCAAACTAGCGAGGAAATAATTGATTTACTTGTTTCATTACCTTCCACACTCTCAACAACCATCATCATGGTAACACATGATGAAGAAGCACTGAGATCGGGAATGCGTGTCCTTCTTTTATCAGATGGACAAATTGAGGAGGATTTTATGTATGAAGGGGATCATAAACAAATTACTGAACGCTTAGAACAACTATAAGTACTGCATTTATATAAATCTCTCGGGGGTTAGATTAAGGCTATGTAGTTTTTTTTTATATGAATGTTTATAAGAATAGAAACTAAGAATTAATGATGAGTAAGGAAGAACAAGGGGAGTTATCAGAATCAGTTCTTGAACTACGAGATCAAGTAGATCAACTCATTAAACAAGGAAAGATAGAGGAAGCAATGGAGATAATAAAAAGAAGAGAAAAGACGGAAGGAATAGAAGAGTTAAGGTGGAGAATAGTAGAAATCAAATGTAGGAATAGAAAGGGAGAGTATGAGCATGTAATAGAAACAACAGAAGAAACAATAAAAGTAATAGAAGAAATAGAAGAACCAGTAGAAGAAAAGGGAGAAAAAGAAAGAATAAAGATAGATGCGCTAAATGAACAAGTATGGGCTCTACTCCGGCTGGGAAGACAAGATGAAGGACTGGAAAAAGTAGAGGAAGGAATAAGATTAATTAAAGAACTAGAAGAAAAAGAAGGAGAGCATAAGGACAAGGAAAGAATAGCAAATTTACTTAATAATAAAGGAAATTGCTATTATCAGAAAGGTGAGTTGGATCATGCACTGGACTATTACAAAATGAGTCTGGTAATAAGAGAGGAGATAGGAGATAAACTAGACATAGCCGCATCACTGAACAATCTAGGAATAGTTTACAGAATGAAAGGTGAATTGGGTCCGGCACTGAACAAATTTAAAAGAAGTCTATCATTAAAAGAAGAGATAGACAATAAACAATCAATAGCTGCATCACTGAATAATATTGGTGACCTTTATCAGGAGTTGGGTGCTTTAGAAATGGCCTTAGGCTTCCTCAAACAAGGTTTGGCATTACGAGAGGAGATAGGTAATAAACTAGAAATAGCTTATTCTCTCTATAGTTTGATAATTGTGACTATTGACTTAGAAGAATTCCAACAAGCAAGAGACTACTTAAGTACCTTACAACTGATAAATAAACAAGAAGAGAATAAGAGAGTAGACTTATGTAATAGGTTGGCTGAAGCACTGATCCTAAAGGCGAGCAAACGAAGGAAGAATCTAGCAAAGGCAGAAGAAATACTGGATGAAATAGTTGAAAATGCAGAAAAGGAAATAATTAGTCATCGATTGACTATTCAAGCCTTAATCAACCTTTCAGAATTGCTCCTAGAAGAATTACTATCAACCAGCGAAGAAGAGATACTTGAGGAAGTAGAGGAAAAGGTAGATAAATTAATGGAGATAGCCAAAGAACAGCAATCATATAGTCTCTTAACCGAATCTTACTGGCTCAAATCACAGTTAGCACTTGTGAGACTGGATCTTGAGGAGGCAAGAAATTTACTATCACAAGCACAAGTAATAGCAGAAGAGAAGGGATTAGAAAGGTTAGCTCGAAAAATATCGAGTGAGCACGATCAACTATTGCAACAACTAGATCAATGGGAAGAGCTAA
>DAOWED010000007.1 GCA_030638685.1 Candidatus Heimdallarchaeota archaeon
AAGCGTATTGTCCCAATTAATATTTCTCCAAGAGTATATTTAAGCACGTATTATTAAAAATGTCATACTTGGATACTATACGATCAAATTGTAGAAAATATACATTTGGGACACTACGATAACTTAATTTGGGACAGGTCTTAACGGTTAATTGACCTGGTTCTTTTAAAATGAATTTCACTCACATAAAGAAGTAACTATTATATATTTCAACTACTTTTTTAGTAATATCACGGAAATTATCAAGTGCATTGCTTTAGCTATCTATTGTTCTAAATCTATGTTTGATAATTGGTTCTTCTTACAACAGCTAATCCAATGAGAAACACAATAGAGAATGAATTAAATGAGATCTATGTATTTCCAAAGGCTGATAAAATAATGCTAAATAACAAACAATATACGAATCATTGGTCCAACCATACAGATGCTCAATCTATGAATTGAGTAATAACCTACAAGGACATCTTTTTTTTCTGGACCATCATAGTCAACAATTTCTAATGTGTCACCATCGGTGATTAGCACATACTTACACCCATCCACTCCTGTAATATCAACGATATCTCCTCGAGCCAATGATGGTTCTAAAACTAATAATGGAATTATTACTAATATGGAAACTACTATTGATATCAGTAGGATTGATCTTTTCCTCTCTATTTTACTCACCAGCCACTGAATAACTAAAGAAAAAATACCGTATGGATAACAGAATTAGAAAACCTACTCTTAGATTTTTTTTTCCAGCTAAACTAATCATTGAAAAACAATAGTCTGAAGAGGCTTATATTTTTTTGCTATTATATGTTACAGCTACTTGACGAACTACAGCTACTGCAACTTGAACCGGTATTGCATGATGCTGACATTTGCTCCAGGTAAAGCTCTAAACATACTTTGTGTGTTTTAACTTTGTCCCCTGTCGTTAAATTTATTTCTAAACTTTTGTCTTCCCCTATCAAATCATCACATAAATAGCATCTTTCTTCTGAAATTGTTACTTGTTTGGTTGCTTCTTGTTCACTCATCTTCAATTAAATAATTAAAATCAGTAATATATTAAAGATTGTATAATCGCTATGTTATAGTAAGAGAAATAGTAATTAGAAGTGTTACTAGAAGTAATAAAGAAACAAGTCCGGTATTATATTCACTTCTTCTTTGTTTGTCGTTTTACACGAGGTTTTCTTGCTGCTGATTTTCCTTTACTTCCTTTTGGTGCTGGTTCTGAGCTTCCCATAGCTCTTTTATCAAGGAAACGTCTAATCATTAATCCTCCAAAGGTAACTATACCCATTATGAAAATACCATACGGCACATTTCCAAGAGCAATATCATCTCGGCAAACTGAAGCTTCATCTGAATAACTACAATAAGAACTTGCAATTGGCATTGCGAACATTATACTTAGAATTAATCCTATAAGCAATGAAATGGCTATTTTTCTTGTACCCGGATGCAGAGAAATAAACAACGGCAAAACAACCATGTTGATGAACATAAGTATGTCAAGTAACCTAAACTCTACTAGTACTCTTAGTGATACTTTTACCCAGAGGGCATCTGAATCTTCTATCTCTGTATAGCCGGGATAACCTGGTTTAATTAGATGCGGTATCAATATTAAAAACAAGTAAGCAAAATTGGTAAATATAGCTATTTGAAGTAATAAATGTTTGTTTTCGCCTATGGTTGTTTTCGCTACACTCCAGCTTGATTCTTGTTTCAAATTCTTCCTTGACACATTACCACTAACCATTTTTTTGCTCTTTTCTTTTAATATTTTCCCGTCGTAGACTAGCTTTACTTTCTTTTTTTTGAGTAGTTGATAGCGCCTTATAGCTAATATGGGGATAAAATAGCTATATAACTATCTAAGAAAGGTAGTTGATAAATTTAATAAGCTTATAAGTAAAAAAGGAAATCTAAAAGTAAATGTGGAAAGATGAATTAAGAAAGAAAAAAAAGTCAACAAAAGTGCATCGCAAAACATGTAATGCTTATAAAGAGTTGCGTTCTATATAATTTGTAACCCCCTTCTTCGATGGTGCTTTTTAAATGAAACTAAGATCAATAACCCAATGCGATCATTGCGAAACAACTTTTGTTCTGTCTTGGACCGAATCAAGTGGTTTTACCAGCAATAAATACACCAAATATTTTTGCCCAACTTGTGGCGAGCACTGCGGAGCTGTAATGACAGATCACGATATCCCCAAAATCGAATCGGTTGAAGAACTCCAAAGTTACCAAAAACAAGCCAAAGTTCATAATGAAGAAGTCTTAGTAAGTTATTATCCTTACAATACTTCCAAACATTGAATTTCCCCCTCCAAAAAGAAAATGGTTTCCATCTTCTTTTCTTACTTTTTTCAAATAAGAGTTTCACACACTACGGTAAGTAAGAGTTCTTTGAAGTTAATAAATTATAAATCAGTATAATCGAATCTTTTCCTGTCATTTGAGATACTGAACGTTTTCTTGGAGGAGATGACAGACTCAAGATCAATTATACCAGAAACTACTTCTTCTTCATTAGAACCCTTAGTGACAATTTCTCCTGAGGGGGAAATAATTTGTGAACGCCCACCAAAATTGTTGGTCAAGTCACTACCAATTCTATTACAAGCAACTACGAAAAATTGAGATTCAATAGCTCTAGCTAGTAAAAGAGCATCCCAATGATTAATTCTAACAGAAGGCCACTCAGCACAGAGAATGAGTAAATCGATTTCCTGTTCAGAGTACTGGACAAACATATCTGAAAAGCGAAGATCATAACAAATAGATAATCCAACTTTCCAACCAGAAAGATTAAGCACAGTTAAACTGTTACCTGGATGAAAAGCGTCTGCTTCACCCATAGGTGCAAAAAGATGGATTTTTCGATAAGAGGAAATAAGACCTTCAGGGGAGGAAACAACAAGAGTATTAAAGGGGAGATCTTCCCCTTCTTCAATTATTGAACCCATGAGTGTAATATTGTACTCTTTGGAAATCTTAATCATCCATTGAACAGTTGGACCATCCAATTTTTCCGCTAAGGTTCTTGAGTTAGCTAAGTCATATCCCGTAGTAAAAAGCTCAGGAAGAATGATAACATTTGCACCTTTCTTCATAGCTGATGTAATCATTTGCTCAGCATGAGTAATATTAGCTTTAATGTCACCAAATTTAATATTCATTTGAATACAAGCAAAATGTAAAGAAGGTAATGGCTCTTCAGAAGTCACAAATAGTCTTAGTATTATAAGTACTAATTTATTACTAATAGGAATATTTTTTGAATAAAGATTATTTTGCTCTATTTACAAATAGTTTAATATTCGATTCTCTTAACCTCCATATGGTTGTTTCTGAGAAAATAAAAGTAGTAGCTTTTGTTGGAAGTCCAAGAAGGGGAGGAAATACTGAAATTCTTGTTGATGAAATACTCACTGGTGCCGAAGAATCTGGTGCACTTGTTGAGAAAATCATTCTTAATGAATTGGATATTAAACCATGTCAAGCTTGTGATGGCTGCAAGAACTCTGATTCTTGCATTATTGATGATGATATGGAGCAATTGGAAGTTAAAATGGAAGAAAGTCAAGTATGGATATTGGCAACACCTATCTACTGGTGGGGTCCCTCAGCTCAACTGAAAGCTTTTATTGATAGATGGTATGGTATTTATGGCGGAGGAATGTTCAAAGGAAAAAATATCATTTTAGCAATACCCATGGGAGATAGTAATGAAAAAACTGCTCGTCATACTGTGGGAATGATGATTGATTCCATCAATTATCTTCACATGAATTTGCTAGAGACTATACTTGCACCTGGTGCATACTCTTTAGGTGAGATAAAAAACCATACTGAAACACTTGAAAAAGCTAAATCTTTAGGTCAAGATATTATCAAAAGAATAGCCTAAATAGTCTAGAGGTTATTCTCAATTTTTTTCTTAACGATTTACTAATTCTTTCCTCTTACTAATTCTCTAAATTATCTACTTTAAAGGTCTGATTGATTATTTTCTGCAATTCTTCATTTTCTTCAATTATATTTCTTCTACCAGTATGAACTAAGCTTTCAAGAATGGACCATACTTCTTTTGATTTATGAGTTGATTTAATGAATTCATCAAACTTTTTAGTTGCTAAATAACTCTGTCCCTTGAAGATATAGCAGAATGAGATCGGTTTAACTTGTTTGTAGAGCATTGTAAACCCTTCATGCTTGAATCGTTCAATTGATCCCTTTACTGAGAAAGCCTCTTTTGCAAATTTATCTATTGCCGTAACAAAGCCTGCAATTAAAATCTCGTTCATTTGCGGGGAAATGCTGAACTGTTTTGAATAAGCTGGTAAACCACTTTTTAACATTAAAAGAAGCATGATAGGTTCTTCTTCTTCTGGTTCGTTTGCAATAATTCTTTCTTGCTTTTTTATTTCCTTTACAACTTCATCTAATCTTGCTGCCTCTAACCTTTCTCTGAGTGAAGCTTTTCTATAAATAAGATCTTCCCAGTGTGTTAATTCATTGATTAACTCATCATGTTCAGATGATATCTTCATAGCTAACCTTTCCAGTCCTTTCTCTTCAGCTATATATTGTGCTTGAGAAAATAACTGTCTTGCTTCTTTTACATTAGAATTTACAAGAGCTAATTCCCCTTGAAGCCAGTATGTTTCCGCAAGTAGCCAGTAGGAACTTTGGTCCTTAGCTATCTCCGTTAATTTGACAGCTAAGTTGTTTATCTCTTTCAAAACTTCACTATCAGCTGATTGCTTTAATTCAAGTATTAGTAATTCAAACAAAAGAAACATTGCATCTACAGTAATAAGATAATCAACTATTTCTTCTTGAACAACCTCTTCTAATATCTCAGCTGCTTTAATCCAGTTACGGGATCGACTGCTTTCTTTAAGGAGAAGAGCAGTGCTAACCTTAAACTGTTGACTGACTTCTTTATTAGGGTAAGAGCTATTAATTTTGGCTAACAGTGCTAGATATTCTTCTGCTTTGTGATGTTCTTTACAATCTACTGCTAGAAAAATTAAGTAATAAAGCATCTGAGCTTGCCTGTATTCATTTTCTACTTCAGTAAAATAGTTTAAGCATGCTTCGAATTTTTGCATGGAAATGATTAATGCTCCCTTCTTATGATATAATAATGCCAAATCTGATTCAGTAAAAGCAATACTTTCTTGATTTCCAAGCGTTTTCTTTATTCTCGCACTCTCTTCAAGACATGTTAGGGCCTTATCTATTTCCCCTCGAGAGATATGAATCCCTCCAATATTTTTCAAAGTGACACCCATTATTTGCTTATCATCTTCTTTCCGAGCCATCTCTAAATTGTCGTGATAGTGTTTAAGAGCAGCATTAACTTCCCCTTTCATGTCTAAGAAAATAGCAAGATTATTCCTAGCTGCTGCTATTCTATTTTTGTTATTTATTTCTTTAAAAAGGTTCAATGCTTTTGTAACATTAAGAATAGCCTTCTCAGGATTATCTTTTTGTTGGTTAATTATCCCGATCATATTAGCTACTTCGGCTTTCTTATACCTTACTTTAATACTTTCTGAGATTTTTTCGTTTACACTATAATCTTCTAGTTTTTCAGAGTAATCCATGAAAATTGTAAGAGCTGTATCTAGATCACCTTTGAGATCGAAAAAAGAAGCTTTTTGGTAAAGTAAATCTAACTCTCTTTGCTTTTTATCGGGGGTGGAATCAGTTATTCCAAGTAGCTTATTCTCTGTTTGTCCTATTATTTCTTTAACGTCTTTTGAATCCCCTACAGAGATAAAAACTTTGATTAAGAAAACTAAAGCATCTATTTCAAGTAATGGATTACCATAAGCCAAACAATCCTGTAAATTAGATTTTGCAATATTCTCTGCTTTTTTGTAGTCTCTTCTCCCTAAAATAATTCTTCCTTTTGTAATGTTAATAATGATTTTTTCCTCAATCGTAGTATTAGGGTCATCTAGGTTTGTTAGAATAGTCATCGCATTTTCAAGATTTCCTTGGAATACTTCCTCTTCAGCTCTTAATATCTGCTCTTGAAAGATTCTCACTAACACACCTCACATTTGAATCTAATTATTTAATTATTCAATTATTTGAATATTAGAAAATTTATAAAGATTTGGTGTAAAATTGCTTATAAAGCAAAATGGGAAATAATACCATTAGTTTAGTAACCTTCTCCAAATCTAATTCTTTTTAAAGTTAAGATATTAAATTAGTTTACATTATATGGTGAGAGAAATGAAAAAAACCTTAACCAATGTTTTACAGGCTTACGTGGGAGAATCCCAAGCAAGAAATAGATATGACTTTTATGGAAAAGTAGCTAAAAAGGAAGGATATGAGCAAATTGCTGGGTTATTTTTTGAAATAGCAGTTCAAGAAAAAACTCATGGTAAAAACTTCTTAAGAATGTACAAAAAACTTCAGAAAGAACTAGGTATTTCAGAGGATGAAGTAGTCCTTGAAGAAGTTCATGTAGGAACAGTTTATGGTACAACAATAGAGAATCTCAAAGCAGCAATAGCTGGAGAGCACCATGAAAACACAACCCTTTATCCTGAATTTGCTAGAATTGCAGAGGAAGAAGGCTATCCTGAAATGGCAACCCAAATACGAGCTATTTCTACAGCTGAAGAGCATCATGAGGAAGTATTTGTTAAATTATTGGAGCAAATAGAAGCAGGTACCATCTTCAAGAAAGATGAAAAAATCTGGTGGCTTTGCAGAGAGTGTGGCTATATCCATTTTGGCAAAGAACCTCCTCTTATTTGTCCATCATGTGATCATCCACAAGCTTACTTCCAGAGAAAATGTGAAGATTTTTAACTAGATTATAGTTAGTTATCTATTCTTTTCATTTCTTCTGTTTATTGTTATTAATATAACCTTAAATAAATGAATTTTTTTTAAGAAGTATGTCAAATCCTAGTTCTTTAACAAGAGTTGTCCGTTACTTCATTGGTTTAGTCGTTGGAGGTGTAGTAGGTTGGTATTTAACTCAATTTGTAATTACCGAGCAATCTGACGATATAAGTCTATTTGTAATATTTGTATGCATTGTTTTATTCACAGCTGGATTTTTCGCAGGCCTTTTTTCATACCCAGGTGACGCTAACCCTTATACTAGAAAACTTGCCTTATACTTTTTTCTAGCAGGTATCGGATTGTCTGTGTTTTCTTATTTTTCCGGTATGGCTGCTTTGAGTGATATAGATTCATCTTCCGGTTCTGAAGGATTAGGTATTATTATATTTGCTATTTTGTTTATTATATTAGCAATAGTAGGTGTTGTTACTACAGTAGCTGGTTCCATAGTTCTTCTTATTGGAGCATTTATTGGAGAAGCTATTTCAGGAAACCTCTTTTATGGTGGAAAATCTTTTGATAAACCAAAAGCAAGCTCTTCGAAGTCAAAGTCTCAATATTGTAAAAGCTGCGGAACAAGAATGAGAACAAATGAACGTCAATGTCCAAGCTGTGGAAATAAAGCTTGATGATATTCACTTCTCTGTCATTTAATCTATTGAGGATATTTCATTTTCCACGGTTTATAGTTATTAGGTTTTTTTAAGCCAGGATGACTATTGAATAATTTTTTGCACTTTTCGAAACTAGCTAGATCCTCTTTTTCTAGTAATTCTGCCAGTTCTTCATACAATTCATAGTCTGTTGCAGTTAATTCATTCTTATTTTTAGTACAGATGCCCCATCCTTCCCATGCAAGAACTTCTTCCTTATTTATTGACGCCAGATCCATTATTAATTTATTTCTCACAAAACGCTCTCCTCTCCAATTATCTATTCCGAATGCTTCTGGAGGGTGCTCTTTTTTGTTAAACTCTTTGTACACTTCTCCAGCATTAAGAAATAATTTTCTGCTAAAATTGCTTGTGTCAAAGTCAATATTCAGTATTTTTACTTGAACATCATCTAATTGTGGGTCTGCATAGCACCATTTTTCACCATTCCAGTATTCAGTAACATAATGATCTTCATAATGCACTTTACTTGAATAAAAATAAAGTGCTGCTCCGCTTCTTACTCGAGCTGGAATATTATAGTATCTTAGCATTGAAGTTAATACTAGCGAATAATCTCTGCAATTGCCTATAATTCTGTTTATAGGCTCTCTTTTTTCCTCCAGCTTTTTTTCCTCTATCTTGAGTATTCTTTCCAAAATTGATTCCACTGACCTTAGATTAACTTCATCTGTTAAATCTCGTCCAGTGGCTTGAAAATCTTTAACTGTAACACCATAATTTGTCGGCTTGAAAATCCAGAATTGATGAATGATGATATTTTGAATTATCTTCATTAATGATGGTATATCAGTCCCTGGTAAATCTTTGTATAAATATTCATACTTTCCTGGACTGCTTACTTCGCTTTGTTCTCTGTAATAGTCAAGCATTTCTTTCATAAAAATCAAGATAATTTGAGTTTTTTTGCTTTTTAAGGTTGGTATGCGCCTGGAATTACTTCTTTGTATCAATTATTCCACTTCTTTATATAACCTAAAAACCTATATCTTAGCTTGTGTGATGTTATTCAATGAGATTAGCTTTCATTCTTCTGGGTTATTTTGCTTTAGGTAATTTAATTGGACTAATAGATACTTTACTGAGATCATACATTAGCGATGAACTAACCATTAAATTCTGGGATTTCCTAGACCCTTATCTCTATATGAGAAATCCTTACATTCTCTTCTTAGCACTAACCTCAATTCTTCAATTCGGTGTTTATTTGAGAGCTTTTGGAGTGGCTTCTGAAATGGGTGGTGCTGGAACTGCATCGATCGGTACTGCTGCTGGAATGTTTATCGCTGCACTTTTTGTGGCAATCAATTATACTGTTTTTTCCTTCTTCAGAGATGAAAAACTATCATCTCTAGCAATTATATATCTAATTATAATCATCGCTTTACAGCTCATTTCTGTTGGTGTAATCTATCTCCTTTTAGAAGAACTGGAGAATACTTCAGTCTAAAGAAAAAAATTATTATTCTTTCTTAGCCATTGAAATAGCTTTTTTCCATCTACTTTTTTCAGCATTCAGAGAGTATTGCTCCTTACAATGAGAGAGTAATTCATCCTTTCTCCGAGTAAGTTTCTCTTCTCCTTGAAGGAACTTTGCTAAAATTAAGGTTAGTTCATCAGAATCACCTGAAGGAAAAAGTTTTTCCGGAAAAGTATGTAAGACATCTTTAATGCCACCTGTGTTACTTGCAAGAACGCTTATTCCACTGGCTATTCCTTCCAGTAAAACGTTAGGTAGACCATCATTGATTGATGGAATAACAAGTAAATCAAGGCTCTGATAAAAGGAACGCATCTTTTTTCGAGGAAGAGTTCCAAAAAAGGTGTATGTTAGTTTTGAACAATTTTTAGAAAGATTCTTCTTTAGTTTTTCTTCATTAAAACTGCCAGCAATAAATAATTCAAAGCTTTCAATCAAATTTTGAGGGAGATTGGATAATGCCTTAATAATTACTTGAAAGCCTTTTTTTGACCGATCATCCCCTGCAAACCCAATAACTACTTTTTCTGATTCTTGGATTTTCCGCTCTTTTACTTCAAAGAAATTATAATCTACTCCATTACCAACTACTAGTGATTTTTCCTTAATTGCTTCAAATGCATTTCCCTTTTCCATTAGCTCAGTTGATACTGAAGTAAAAATAGTAGTTTCCAGCAAAGCGTATTTGACAAATGAATGCCTTTTGGAATGAAAAAGACTACGGTGAATATCATTCCCTCGAGCTGATACAATAGTGGGAACTTGATATCTTTTCCCTAAGTAGGTTGCTATAAATCCCGCACGGTAAAGGTAAAAACCTACAATTGCTTCTAATTTTATTTCTTCGCAAATCTTTTCCCCCATTCTTGAAAATTCCTCAAGGTATTTTGCTTCATTCTTTGGTTTTTTAAATTGAATAATTTGAATGTTTTCAGACCAAGAAACAGTTTTTTCAATTATTTGATCCTTCTTTTCATGAGATGGAGTTAATATTATTACTTTGTAGTCTTCTGCTAGATAATTTGCTATTCTATGAGCTGAAGTAGCCAGTCCTCCATAAATCGGGGGGATAGTATCTACAATAAAAAGAATGTATTTTGAAAAACTCACAATCATTGTTATACCGCTATTAAATTAAGTTTTTAGTATTCATTTACTTTTTCTAAAAAACTAGTTAATTTGGGTAAAAAGATATTAATGTGAAAAATCTTTAAAGCTTAAGGTCGTTTTATGGCATATCAAACAGCTAAACAAGATTTAAGCCCATCCATCGTAGGTGGGGTCTGGAACGAACGATTAAAAGCTAAATATATTAACAAAGAACTTCGTTCTCAGCAGAAAAGACTAAAGACAGCATTTAGGAAACAAAGAAAGAATTTCAAGATTTCCGCTTGGTTAATTCCTTTATCCTTCATACTTATTTTTGTAGGACCTCTTATTGGAGTGGTTACTATTGCAATATTTGCAGTTATCGGGATGATTACTGCAATAATAATGACAATTGTCTATTATGTAAAATCACAAAACACTAAGACTAAGGCAAGAAGATATGGTGTTTTAGGAATCCTTACTGACAAACTCAAAGGTGAGTGTTCAACGGTGGATGCTTATATCAACTATGGTGATCCAACCAAAACTCAACCTTATAAAACCGCTAGAAGCCCTTATTCCGGTGCTTTCAAGAAATACCACTACCTCTTTTGGTTAAGATTTGATACTAACTTACTCGATGGAACCAAATTTTTGATTTCAGCTCATCAGAAAGTAAAGACTAAATCAGGCGGAAAAGTAAGGGAAATAACAACATTCAGTTTCAAATTTAGTTTTTCAGCAAAAGGAAAAGAGTTCAACTTATTGGATACAAACAAACTCATCCTACTTGAGGAGTTGATAGTTAATCGTATAAAAAATGGATTCACCAATGTCTTTACCAGTGCTGCTATATCTGAATATTCAGGAGGGATCGTTAAAGTGGAATATCCTTCAAATGAAGTTCTTCGTTTTAAACTTAAGATTTGGGGATACACTTCTGATTTGAAGCCTTCAGGTATTAGTAAGTTAGTAAGTTCATTTAATACTATTTTAAGACAAAGCTACTTTGAGGAAACTAAGCGTTCACTGCATCCGTTAAAAGGTGTAAAACCTAGTCCACAAACAGTAGTTGAAGAAATCAACAAATCTCATAGTGTAGAGGCTGTAGCCACACTTAAACCTCATGAGTGGGAAACACCAGAAAGCATTCCTCAGGAAGCATTTGAAGTTGAGCCCGTTGAAACAGAAGTAACTGAACCAGCTACAAAACCTCTAGCTGTTAATCTTACATTTGAAGAAGAGAAACAGTTTGATAGGCTTGATCTTTATCTTGGCAATCCAACTCCCTCCGTCTCTGAAGAAGGAGAACCATATCTTAGTTTCACTCCTTCATTCGGTGATTATTCAGAGGTAGCTGTAGGCATTAGAGAAAGTAGTTTAGTATGGACAGCAATAACTAAATTCTCAACAAAGAAGGCACTCGATCTTGAAATAGTGGTCGATCCCGCAGTTGAATTTAGAGACTGGGAAACGAAATATTCTGCAAAAAGTGCTAAATTAGCAACTAGTCCAATTAATAACTTCTCCGTTGGATTAACCTTGAGAGAATTAAAGAGTGTAATGAGAATTAGAATTCATAGCAATAAAAAGAAGAATCCTATTATTTTCGTAGAAGTAGGAAGAGATAAGCCGGTGAACATCTATAAAACCTATGAGCTCATTCGTAATCTAACTGGTGATGTTCGTTTCGCTCGCTATGAGTAGTAATTGAATTGAAGCGACCTTTCTCCTCCACTTTTTTTGAATGATTGATTTATGTAGTTAACTCATTCTAAGAGAATTTTTTTCAGTTTTCTAAAAAGATAATTAAGTATTTGTTCAAGTAGAACTGTTTGTAACTGAGCTAGCTCAAGGCTAATAATTAGTTTATCTTTATCTTCTTTCTGACTGAATTGAACCTTTAACCTTATCGCTTTATCAATTGAGGAAAGATCGATTTTATCCTTTAATTCTTCAGCCACTTCGTATTGTTTCATAGGTGATAGGAGAACAGTTTTGCTTTTTTCGTGTTTTTCAACCAGCTGAATCTTCAGTTGACCTGTGGTTTGAGGGTTTATCTTATAGTTTTCAGGGGCAGTCTCTGGATCTTTGAGTTTTTCTTTCCATTTAACTAAAAATTTGAATTTCTTAAAAGGTGAAACTTTAACCTTAATCTGAGACCTCATGAAAAACCTAGTAAAATATTTTTTTTCTTGGGAAGAAAATCTTGAAACCTTGCGTTCAACTGTCCATTCCGGTGAAATAATTGAGACAAAACTAAGGTTTTCCCCAAATAAACTGTGAAGGTTTTTCACTATCTCTTCGTTGAGTTTCTTACCAAAGGTTAAAGCTTCAGTAATTAACCTTTCTTGGTCTTCAACTTGCGTCCATTCTTTTTCAAGTAACTCTAATAGTCCCTCAAAGTTTCCTTTTGAAAAACCTTTCATAGTTAATTTTTTCGATTTATTGGACCATTCTATCATATTAATCCCATTCAAAAGTTCTAAAGCCTGTTTTTTCACTAATTATCTGATTAATTTCGAGAAAGTGATCACATGAGTGACAAACACTATAGAGCGTGTTTTTAACTGCTTTTTTTCTGAGTTCTTTGAAATTATCATTTGCCCAGATTTCTTGTATGCTATTCTTTCGTACATTTCCAAGGATATTAGCTTCTGTTCGATCGACTATACAACAAGTATAGACTTTTCCTTCAGGCATCATAAAAAGATGAACAAAAGGAGCAAAACAAGGGCTTTCTCTGTAATAACCAAAAGCATATTCTCCCTTTTTAATGAACTCTCTTGTTTCAGGAGCAGCTAAAAGGTCAATTAACCTCTCAACATCTCCAAGGAGTCTTGTTTCGTGCTTATAATTACTTAATACCTCTTTTACAATCTCATAATCTTCATCTGTTAAAGCAAGCGAAGGGTCAATATGTGAAAAATCAACCGGTAAAATATGCAAAGAATCAATCTTAAGTTCTTTAGCAAGTTCTAAAAGCTGATCTAATGTTTTAGCATTTTCATGAGAAACAACAGAGTTTATCCTAACATGAGGTCTTCCATACGTTTCCCTAGCCTCTGAAATAGCTTGAATTCCTGAAATTGCTTTATTGAAAAAACCTTTCACTCCTCTCATAGAATCATGCACTTCTGAAGTGGGCCCATCAAGAGAAATATTAACTGAACGAAGTTTTGCCTTGGCTAAATTATTAGCTCTTTTTTCAGAAAGAAGGGTACCATTAGTTGTTAACTTTGAACGAATGCCATTTTTGGCTGCATCTTTTATGAAAACTTCTAGTTTTTTACGTAGTAATGGTTCTCCTCCGCTGAAGTGAATAGATCTACACCCTGTTTCTGCTAGCTCTGGAATTATTTTCCTGATTTCATAATCACTTAGCTCTTGCGTATGAAGAGTTTCATCGGTCCTTAATTTAATGGGGTGAAGACACATCTTACAATCAGCATTACATCGGTGAGTAATTTTGAACTTACAATCATAAGGAAAAATACCTTTCTCAACTTCAAACGTATGAGTTATCAATTTACTTACTTCTTCACTTTGCTCCAATGACCAATTTCTAACCCACCTTGTGATTGAAGGAGGAGTTTTAGTGGATGAATCTAACATTTCCGTAAAATTGTTTTTTGTCATTTTAAACCTCATTTATACGATTCATCTACTTTTGCTTGTTTATCTCTGAAAGAAGTATATGTGCTATTTTCTGTGCCCCTTCAAAATCATTATCATCAGCTTTTCGATTAGTGGGTAAATCGTCTAGATAGCTATCTAGTTGTTCTTCCATCTTCTCCCACCAGCGAGGTTCAAGCATTGAGATAAGGTTTGGATATTTTGAGGTAAAACTTTCAATTCGAGAAAATTGATCATCAAACTCTCGAGGAAAAGGATAAATTAGCGCTGGAATACCCAAGTAAGCCAATTCATTAACTAAGTTGTAACCTGCTGCCCCGCAAACAAAAGGAGTATTCTTAAGGTGTGGAGTTAGAGGAAAAGAAAAATTGTTTTTATCATAGGTTTCGATTTTATCGGTAAAGTGTTCTCTCAGAGTTTTTTTAAGAATTGAATTTTCTATCTCCTTACCTGTATGACAAATTAGAGGGGGGGAACTGATAGATTGGTTGCCTTCTTCTGATTGTGTTTTTGCCAGTATTTGGCCCACCCAGTCGACTGAAACTTTCTCTTCTATTTTTTCGTAGGTGTAAGTATCAATGTTAAGCGTGCGAGTTTCTTTTGAATTGGGTATAATCACTCGCTCATAAGGTAGTGAATTATCTTCCAACGCAAGAATTATTTCGTCTTCAAATGGTTGTAATAGTCTTCTAAAAATAAAGATCCACCTTTGCTTTTTTCCAGCAAAACTATTCCAAATATCTTTTAGCTCAAGATATAGCCCATAGGGAAAGGAATCGACTATAATATAATCAAATTTTTTGTTAAAAAGAGAAATTAGTTGTTCTGATACTTTCTTTTTTCTTTCATCAAAGCTTCCATTAGAAATTTCCAAAATTTGAACTTTATTAGGGATATAACTGGTTAGCTTTTTATGAAACGAAGAAGAAACAAGCATGGTAGCATCTTCAAGTTCTCCTATCTCTTCCACTGCTTTTAGAACAGATAAAGATCTTATTATATGCCCTGCTCCGCTTCCTAAAGCGTAATATAATAATCGCATGAACTCACAAAACAACAATAGAAACTAGCATTCTAAGATAAGTCATCCCAGAAAGCATCATCGGGATCTACATCATCTCCTCCATAACTTGGAGCATCCCAATCAACTTCATCTACTTTTGTTTTTGCCAAACATTTTTTACAAAGTATTCCGTCAGCAGTATTTGTACCATGACTTTGGCAGACTGTGATATCGCATTCAACGCAATCACCTATTATTTTTGTATCACCGCATTCTTTCTTTGAAATAAAACCTACTATATATTCACAAGCCATTTTTAATCGCCTTATTTACCAATACCGATAATGCTTAAATCTATTTTCCTTTTTTGGGAGAAAAATCTAATTATCTAATTTTCAAATTAATTTGCTATAAACTTTATTCAGCTTCTTGGATCTGTATTTCCAATCATTTTTATCTTCAAAGAAGCTATTTCTGGCTTTTTTACCTAACTTCTCTCTCTCCTCAGGATGTTCTAGTAGCTCTTTTAACGCTTCTCCTAGCTCTATTGGATTATCCGGTGTGACAAACCGGCAATTATCATCTGTTAGAATTTCTCTAGTTACAGGAAGGTCTGAAACAACAATAGGTAACCCCGAAGAAGAATATTCAAAGAGTTTAATTGGATTACATCCTTGAACTGTGTTTCTTGGAGAATCAGTTAAAGGCGCAACTGCAAGATCAAAACAGTTAAGCACTTTAGGCATCAAAGAGTAAGCTTTTGGGTGTGAAAAATGGATCATTTCTCTTACTTCATTCTTTTTAGCGATTTTTCTAAGAGTGTGTCTCCACAATGACTTAGATTTACCCATTAAAACTACTCCTATATCTTCAGAAATAGATTTAAGCCTAGTTAACGATTCGATTAAAGTGTGGATACCCTGCCAAGGTTGAAATGCACCAATGTAGCCAATTATTTTTTTCTTTTCCCACCCTTCTGGAAGAGTCAACAGTTTTTTCTTTTCCTCAAATGAGAGCTCCATGGGTTTAAACTTATTACTGTTAGCTCCATTTGGAATGATTGTTATTTTGTCTTTATCTATTCCTTTTGAAGTCAAGTAATTTTTAGTAACAGCTGAGGGGGTAGTAAGATGGGTGGCTGTCATAGCTGTTAGCATTTCCATCTCTGCAATT
>DAOWED010000211.1 GCA_030638685.1 Candidatus Heimdallarchaeota archaeon
AGTGCTAACTGTGCTTTGAGTAAGTACGTTTCGGTTAAGAGGGCATACGATTGCTGTTCTTTGGCAATCTTCACTAACTTATTGGCTTTTTCTTCTACTTCCTCCAGTATATCTTCTTCTCCTGTTGATTGTAATTCTTCCAAGAGTATTTCTGAAAGGTTGACTAAAGCTTGAACATAAAACTGATGTTCTGTTATCTCCTCTTCTGCTTCTTCTATTATTTCTTCCAGTATTTCTTCTGCTTTGGTTAAGTGCTTTCTTCTCTTACTCTTCTTTAGGACTAGTGCTTCTGCTAACTTACTGAATAGATCTACATACTTAATCTCTTCTTGTTTGTTTATCTGTTGTAACTCTTTTAAGTACCTTCTTGCTTGTTTGATATCTTCTAAGTCAAGGGTCACACTTATCAAGTAAAAAAGTGGGTAAGACATTATTGTTTTACTACCTATCTCTTCACAAATTGGCAAAGTTTGTTTGAAAAAATCTAAAGCCTTTTCTAATTTACCCAACTCCTGATAAAGACTACCAATAAATAATAGTAACTCGACTATATGGTGTTTTGCTCCCAGTTCTTTAAATATAGTCAGACTCTTTTTATAATATTCCAGTGCTTGATCCAGCTCACCTCTTATTTGGAAAACTATTCCCATATTACACAGTGGGTATCCTACTACTTGCTTGTATCCCCCTTTTTCACATATTGCTTGACTCCTGTCAAAGTTTTTAACTGCCTTATCCAGCTCACCTTTCATTTGGTAAGTTAATCCAATGTTACTCAATGATCTGGCAATTTCTTGTTTATTTTTTATCTCCTCTCGTATTACTAGACTCTTTTCATAATATTCTAGTGCCTGATCAAGATCCCTCCTCCAAATGTAAATACTTCCTATGATAAACAGTATTGTGGCTATTGGTCGCTTGTTTATCGGTTCTATACTCATTGCCAGACCCTTTTCATAATATTCTAGTGACTGGTCCGGTTCTCCTTTAGCCAAGTAAAAGTTTCCTTTAGTAAGAAGTAAATCTGCTTTTCTTTTTTTGTCCTTTTCCTCTCGTCCTTCTACTTCTTCTAGTTCTTCTAGTTCTTCTATTAACCTTATTCCTTCTTCTGCCTTTTCCAGACCTTCCTTTTGTCTACCCAATCTCCCTAGAGCCCAAATATGTTCATTTAGTACATCTATCCTTATTCTTTCTTTTTCACCCTTTTCCACTGGTTCTTCTATTTTTTCTATTTCCTTTGTTATTTTTTTTGTTATTTCTATTACTTGCTCAAACTCTCCCATACTAGCCCTACATTTACTTTCTAGTATCCCCCACCTTATCTCTTCTACTCCTTCCTCATTTTTTCTTCCTTCTATTATCTTCATTGTTTGCTCTAGCTTTCCTTGAGTAATCAGTTGTTCTACATGTTCTCGTGATTTAAGTCGTTCCGATAAATCATCTTGCACTTCCTTACTCATCACTTAATACTTATCCTCTTTGATTATAAATGTTCAGCTATACTTCTAGCTACATTTTTCATTCCTTAATCGAAAACTTTCTGAACTATTCTATTGAGTAAATAATATTCAATTATTTAAAAAATGGGAGGTGGGGATTATAACAATTGTAGATGCCTCAGTTTGTGAAACTAAGGTTAAAAAAACTGAAACTCATTTTACGTCAAGTAATTCTATGATTTTGCTTGAAAGAATGTAAAAGTTATTACTAAAAAACAATGAGTTTCATTGGTCTATTCTTAATCATGAAACTCGTAATCTAGATCTTTGCTAAACCAATTTATCTAAAACAAAAGCTATAGATAACAACAAACCAGTGGTTAAATGAAGAATTATAGTCATACCGTTAGCTGGGTATAATTGATGAATTGAATTGTAGTGCTTTCTTAAAGTGCTGGTTGCCTTTATTGCTAGAATTATCGGTAGAAAAGCTATAAGTGAATAAAGTGGTAAATAGCCTATTATTATCCCTATTATAACCATCGCATAAACAACTACTAATGATATTTGATAAACTGCAGCAGCTCTCTTTTTTGATTTAAGCATAACAACAAGTGTTCTTTTATTAACCAAATTATCCGCTTCAGCATCTTGGAAGCCATTAATGAATAACACAAGTGTGATTAGTATCCCGATGGGAAAGGAGATAAAAATGACATCAGCTGACATTGAACTTGTTTGAATGTAGTATGCAGTTAATATCATAATTGGTCCAAAACCTAGGAAAATGAATAATTCCCCTAAACCAATTTTAATCACTTGATTATAGAATAGCACTGTTATGTAACCAGCTATTCCCAGTGTTAAAAGAACTGGGTCTTGATTCAAGCTATATAAGTAAGAGAAAATACCAATCGAGCCGAAATAGAAGAAAAGAGCTGATAGGAGTGTCTTATTTGGAGTTACTATTCCTAACTGAATCATTCTACTTCCACCATTAAGGGGTGACCAGTATTGATTTTTCTCGTCTCCTTTGTATATATGGTCAAAATAATCATTTAAGATGTTAGCAGCTGAGTGTGCCATAACTGAGAAACACATGGTTAAAGCAAAAGTAAACCAATTAATCGAGTAATCATTAGCATAAACGATTGATAACCCTAAAAGGACTGGAATAATTGTTGCTGTCCAGAAAGGGGCTCTAATAATTCTTAACCACTTTACTAGCTGGAGCATAAAACTCATTTTCATTGTTTGAAAGGTTGAAAGTTTGTTTGCTGGGTACTCAAGCATTTCTCTTTCAACAGTTTCATCAATTACTACTTCATTATTTCTTATGATCT
Organism: Candidatus Heimdallarchaeota archaeon; assembly: GCA_030638685.1. GTDB lineage: Archaea > Asgardarchaeota > Heimdallarchaeia > Heimdallarchaeales > DAOWED01 > DAOWED01. The sequence goes on from DAOWED010000211.1 coordinate 2,783, forward strand.
CTGCATTTAATGGTTTAACCTCTATAAAACAAGCTAATGGATGTTCAAAGTCTTTTTCGGTGGAAGGATATTCTTGAATCATTTGTTTTTTCCATTCTTCCATCTTTGAAACTGAATAAATCTTTCCTCTTCCTTCAAGTTTAAGGTTTTCATCATCTTTTTCAATTAATATTGAAACCTTTGGATTAAAAGAAATTTGATTTACAGTTTTTGTTGTCATAAAAGAGAGAATCAAGTACGATTCGTCTTTAATAATGTAATTCATCTTTTGAAGGGACGGATGAGCTCCGACTGCAGAACTTATCATTAAACTTCCTTTCGTTGAATTAATAGTTTTAACTCTCTCCTCTAAAGATTCTGGCATGATTAGCCCTTTAAATATTCTATTATAATCTTTATGTTAAATTAATTTTTTACATTTAATAATCTTCAAAAACAGTCCTTATTATTAGTAATTAATGGCTTTTTATCCTCAATCTGGCGCAGAAAGAATTACTTTTCTTAAATCAGATAATTTTGACGAACTATCAAAAAAACTCGCTAAAGCTTTTGGTAAGAAGATGATCAATATTTATGGTGAGTGCCAAGCATCATTTGATGGTAGAATTAAAAGTTTTATTCCCTGGGGGCATAGAGTAATAATTCTTAAGAAAGATGGTTCATTTTTAATGCATAGCACTGAAGGAGTAAAACCAGTAAACTGGCAGTTACCCGGAGCAGGAGAGTTTTCTTTCTCTGTTGAAGATGACCAGTTGAAAATTTATACCCTTCGAACAAAAACTAAAGAAACCATGACTACTCATTTCAGAGCCATTCATTTGGTTTTTCTTTATGATGCTTATGATCATGGAACACTCAATATTTATGGCTCAGAAGCCGATTTGGTGAAATATCTAACAGACCATCCTGGACTTATTGATGAAACTCTTCAAATAACTCAAACTGAATATGAAACACCAGTTGGCTTTATCGATATTAGAGGAGTTAATAGTAAAGGGGAAACAATTATTGTTGAAGTAAAAAAACGAGCCGCAACACCAGAGGATGGGCATCAGCTAAAAAGATATGTAGAAAGTTTGGAAGAAAAAGATGGACAAAAGATATGGGGATATTTAGTAGCTCCCTCTTTCCCAAGTAAAGTTAGAAACTATTTATCTGAAAATAATTTAAAAGCTGTAGAAATTCCTTGGGAAGAAATTTTTCCAACTGTTACTAAACCTACAACCACTTTAGATGATTTTTTGGAATAAAAGTTACAATATTAGATAACAATTGAATAAAAGTGAATGCCGCAGTGGAGGTTCTAATATCATTGCCAAGCCATTGACTCAGACTCATTGAACACCTTGTTGCGGCATAAGCTAATTAGGGTGAGGATGTATTAATAACTTATTTTTCTTCAAATATTAGGAAAAAGTGTTTTCGACCTCAATCTTTTTTTACCATTTTTTAAAACCTAGCTTGGTAAAATGACAATCTCTGAATCGAAAACTAAAATTTGTGTAATTGGTATGGGTTATGTTGGAATTCCCATTGCTGCTCTACTGGCAGAGGTGGATAATTTTGAAGTGTTCGGTCTTCAAAGAAAAAGTAAACGGTCCGGTTGGAAAATTGAAGTACTAAACAGTGGTAAATCACCTTTTGAAGGGAATGAGCCCGGATTAGATGAGTTAATTTCTAAGGTTGCCAAAAAAGGCACTTTCAAAGTTACTGATGATCCATCAATCTTAGAAGATGCTGATTATATTCTCATTGATGTACAAACACCCACTGATGGTCCTAATCGTCAACCTCAATATAGTTCTCTTCGAAGTGTTTCTGAATCAATAGGAAAGCACCTCAAAAAAAGAGACCCCAAAACAACCATTATTGTTGAATCAACTGTTGCTCCTGGAACAACCGAAAATTTTGTACGACCTATCCTTGAAGAGTCATCTGGTTTAAAAGCTGGAGAAGATTTTTACTTGGCATTCAGTTATGAAAGAGTAATGCCCGGACGATTAATTGACTTTATAGTAAATATGCCTCGAGTAATTGGAGGATCTGATCCTGAAGGTGCAGAAAGAGCTAGGTGGTTGTATAGTCATATTGTTACAAAGGAGCTAAGTGTTACTGATTGTACCACTGCCGAACTTTCAAAAACTATTGAAAATGCTTATAGGGATGTCAATATTGCCTTTGCTAATGAAATGGCTGTTATTTGTGAAGCCATGGGATCTAATGTTTATGAAATCAGGGAATTAATCAATAAAAGGCACGATAGACATATGCATATCCCTGGAGCTGGCGTAGGAGGACATTGTTTACCCAAGGATAGCTGGTTACTTCGATTTGGTTTGCAAACCTATGGAAGTAATCGTTCCATGGAACCAGAATTTATCGCATTAGCTAGACGAATTAATGATCACATGCCTGATCATATTACTTCAATAGCTTGCCGATTATTAGCTACTGAAGAAATCTCAATTATCAACGCTAAAGTTGTTGTTTTAGGAGCAGCTTATTTAGAAAATTCGGACGATACTCGTAACACTCCAACTTATACTGTGATCTCTTCTTTACAAGGAAGAGGAATAGGCGATATAGTGGTTCATGATCCTTATGTCAGACAAGACGAGTTTGATTCAGATGTTACCTTAACTCGAGACTTTGAAGAAGCTGTTAAAGATGCTGATGTGCTTATTTTAGTAACGAAACACAAAGAGTATACGACACTAGACTTTGAAGCAATTACTCCTCTTGTTAAGAATCCAATTTTTATAGACGGAAGAAATGTCTTTGAAAGAAAAGATGTAGAATCTAAAGGCTGGAAGTATGAGTCTGTAGGAAAAGGAAACTAAAGTTAAGAGAAAGAATATAGTTAAGGTGATTCAAAATATTAGAAGTCGTCCTTTTCGATTTTGATGGTACATTAGTTGATAATACTGATTTTTTGATTGACGCTTGGAATAAGGCAATTTCAGTAGTTCTAAAGGAAGAAGATCCTGAAAAATATAATATCAAGCAGTTTTTTGGCATTCCTGCACAAGCAATAGCTGATGAGTTAAGCGACGATAAAGCTATTTCAGAAAAGTTAGTGAGTGAGTTTCGGGTCCAAAAGAATATGCTTAAAGAATCATACTCTTTTTTTGATGGAATAATTGCTCTCCTTGATAAATTATCAAAAAAAGTTACTCTGGGATTAGTTACTTCACGAAGTACTGAAAACAATCTTTTATCTGATACTTTAGCAGATATTAAGATTGATCATTTTTTCCAAGTGCCACGAATTCAGGCATCTGCTCCATCATTCTGCTGTGTCTCCTTTCTCATTTTTTTAAACCAATCTTTATCACCATAGAACTTTTCGGCACATTCTGCGTAAAGTCCATGACTAAACTGGGCATTTGAATAGCTTTCTATATATGTTTCTATTTGTGTCCAATACCCTTTGTCATCACGTATTTTTTTACATGAAGCGCAAATAG
>DAOWED010000204.1 GCA_030638685.1 Candidatus Heimdallarchaeota archaeon
GTTACAAAAAGGGATATACCAACTACTCCCACTAATAATATCTTTCCTGAAAATTCTTTATCTTCAAATAAATTCACAGTATAACGAGCTGCAAGAATTGGTATCATTGCTAAAAGAAAATAAAAAGCAGTCCAGCTTAGCTCTTCCCAAATAAAATTAACTTCACCAGTCATTTCACAGAAAGGAATTGTTAAAAACACGGCAATAATGTAATTAATCGCCATTACACCAACTAAGTTAAGACCTTTTAATTTGATTTTTTTGTAAGTGACAGAAATAATTACTGCACCGATGATTGGAATCATTACCAATGCAAAATAAAAGAGATTCCATTTGTAGTGATCTCCTAAATACATATCTGCGCCAAATACTGGTTCGTTGAAATAGGTGGTTAGAAAATTACCATAAGGATCTTCTGGAGCTCCTCCGTTCATTGCAAAGCCTGCATCAGTCAACATGAATAATGTTACACCGAAGAACATCATGAATAGGGGTGATATGAAAAAAGATACAAAATGGTTAAACGGATTTATATTTTCTCCATATATACCATTGAGACCGTAATTAAGAATAAGGTTAAGATAATTAACTGGCCCATCAACAAAGCTACTCCAGCTTACTCCATGCTCTAAAAAGCTCATAATTATCATCATAAAGAGCGTAATAAAATATAAACTGTAGAACCATATAGCTGTCGGTCCTGTTAATTTTCCTTTAAGTTTTTTACCTAGCGTTAATGAAAAACTCTTCATCTTTTCTGATATTGAGTTTCTATTCATAACTAATACATTGTCTTCACTCATTTTTTTCTCTCCATTAATATTTTATTACTTGTTTGTCTTTTTCTGGATAATGGCAAGCACAAAAGATACCAGGCTTAAGTTCTACTAACTGAGGTTCTATTGTAACACATAAATCGTCATCTGCTTTGTAACAGCGAGGGCTAAATCTACAACCAGGTGGAATATCAACTGGGCTTGGAACATCACCTTCAAGAATGATTCTTTCTTTCTCAATTGCTGGGTTAGGAATAGGTATTGCTGATAATAGACTAACAGTATATGGGTGAGAAGGATTTTTAAAAATTTCACTTGTCGGTCCAAATTCCACAATTACACCTAAATACATTACTAAGACTTTATCAGAAATATGTTTGATAACAGATAAATCATGGGCTATGAAAAGGAAAGTGAGATCAAATTCTTCTTGAAGTTCTTGTAAGAGGTTAAGGATTTGTGCTTGAACTGAAACATCAAGTGCAGAAACCGGTTCATCACAAACAACAATCTTGGGGTTAAGAATAAGAGCTCTAGCAATACCGATACGCTGTCTTTGACCACCTGAAAACTCATGAGGGTATCTTAAAGCATGATAGTGCTCTAAGCCAACTAGATTAAGAATTTCATAAACTCGTTGATTTCTTTCTTCAAATGGCATTCTTTTCATATGAATATCTAAAGGCTCCCTGATAATGTCTAGAACTAATTTTCTAGGGTTTAAACTAGAATATGGGTCTTGAAAGATCATTTGTATCTCTTTTCGAAAAGCCAACTCTTCAGATCTTTTAGTGATAGTAACAATATCAGTCTCTTCAATCCTTATTTCACCAGCATTAAGTTTTTCAAGTTTAACTAAACATCGTGCGAGCGTACTTTTGCCGCAACCGCTCTCTCCAACAAGACCTACTGTTTCTCCTTTGTAGATATCAAAAGATACTCCATCTACTGCTTTTACGAAATTGACAATTCTTGAAAAAAGGATAGCGTGTTGCTTTACTGGATAATATTTCTTGATGTTTTGAACACTAAGTATTGGTTCTCTATTATGTTGTTCTTCTGTAGTCATTTTATTCACTCCTTAGTACTCTTCTAATTTATCATAATGATGACAAGCTGTTGCATGACCATTACCTAAGTCAACCATTGATGGTTTTGTTTTACAGATCTCTGTTGCCCATGGGCATCTTGGATGAAATCTGCATCCTTTTGGTGGATTAATTAGCTGCGGAACAAAGCCTGGAATTACCTCTAATCGTCCTTTTTCAGCAGAGAAGGATGGTATGCTTGATAAAAGTGCTCTAGTGTAAGGATGTTGAGGAGTTGAAAAAAGATCTTCAGTTGTAGCTGTTTCAACAACTCTTCCTCCGTAAAAAACATGAACTCTTTGTGTCATTTCAGCAATGACACCTAGGTTGTGAGTAATTAGCATCAATCCTAAATCCTGTTTTTTCTGCAAATCTTTAATTATTTCGAGGACTTGAGCTTGAATAGTAACATCTAAGGCTGTCGTAGGTTCATCAGCAACTAACAGTTCTGGTTGTAGTGCAAGAGCTCTTGCCACAAGAATACGCTGTCTCATCCCTCCAGAAAACTCGTGAGGGTAACTAAAAATCCTTGATTCAGCTTCTGGAATACTTACAGCATCTAAAGATTGTATAGCTATCTCAAGAGCCTCATTATCATCGACATCTTGATGTAGTTTGATTACTTCTGTCATTTGTTCATCTATACTAATGACCGGATTAAGGGCAGATAGAGGGTCTTGCATGATTAAAGCAATTTTTCGTCCTCTGATCTTATTCATTTGAAGATCAGTTAAACCAACAAGGTCATGTCCTTGAAACCTGATCTTACCATCCATAATTTTACCATTTCTGGGTAATATTTGAAGGATCGATTGAGCTGTCACAGATTTACCGCAACCGGACTCTCCTACAATACCTACTGGTTCTCCATAATTAACGTCAAACGATACTCCATCTAACGCTTCTACCACACCAGACTCTGTCATAAAGTAAGTGTATAAATCTTCCACTTCCAATAGTTTAGGTTTTTTATCTTTCAAGGCCATAAGTCATCAACTAATTTCAAACATCGTTCTTTAATCTATTTCAAGGCATACAAGAGACAGTTAAAAAGATATCGAGATTTATAATTTTTTGGACCTTTAAATAGTCTCTGGTGTTTGTTTTTTGTATGCCTTTCTTCTATTTTCAGTTCTTGTTTCACCTTTCCCAATTTTTCTTTTACTTGATTCTTCTTGCTTCAGCGCCTTCTTTTTTCGTTAAGCACAATCTTAATTAATTTCTTAATGTTTTCTTGAAACAATTTTCTTTTTAATTTGGATCTTATTTCATATGGAATTGTAGTATATTATTGAAAATAATCATTTACTTTATGGAAAAATATCATGTAAATACTATTTTTCTACAAAAAGAAATTTAAAAAATTAATAAAAGCTTAAAAAATTCTCAAGTTTTTGTATAATTTTGAGTATAAAACAGAAGTGAAGGAAGAAGAGTTGGAGGGGAATAAGAGATGTTAATTCATTTTATTTGTTTTTCTCGATGTGATCTTCCCAAAGATCCGGATTGATTTTTTTATCTAGGTCAAGATCCGCATCAATTTCAACGTCAAGTTCTCGTTTTTCAACTATTTCTAATTGCGTATGAGGTATCAATTTCCACATTAAATACCCAGTGAAAGCAACTAATGAAGTAACTGATAGAATAACTATTAGCAACTCGGCTACATTGACTGTTTGAAAGACAATTACTGGTTCTACTGCGAAATAGATATTTTGCTCGTCTCCTTCCCAATTATTTCCTTGAACCCATGCGACTAGTAATTGATCGTCTGTTCCTGGAAGATATTCAACTTGTGGATAATAGTGTGGTACTTCTTCCGTTAAAGTAACTCTTGTTCTTTCCCATGATCCTTCTGCATAATAAACCATGTAGACGTCGAAATCTGGTAATACGGGTGGGTCATAGGTCTTTCTTATGCTCCACACATAAACAAAATCTCCTGTTGATGAATCCTCCATGGTACCATCTAATGAAAAAACGGCGGTGTTCCTGTCATCAATAAATCTACCTATCCAATTACCATTTTCTTTTCGATAAGCTCTTTGCACACCTCCATAGTAATCTCCTCCATAAATACAATAATAGGTATCATCAACTACTCTAGTTTGAATTGGTAAAAACAGTGATGGTCTTTCCATTGAAGCTATTTTTTCTACATCTAATTTGATTGAACCATTGAGAAATAGAATATCTTCTGTCTCAGGTCGGGCTGTAGGAATATGCATATATCTTAGATAAGTACTTGAAATGAATGATTCATAATTCCAGTAAAGATCCATTTCTCCCTCGTAGAACCTTATTTGTGGTTTTCTTACTGAAGCAATAAATTGTGACTCAGGAGCAAAACTTGATAGATTGTAGGGATTTTGGTTTCCAATTGCATCAATAACTTTGAAGTTTTGAATAAGCTCTTCTCCAACAAAATAACCAATCTTAACTGTAAAAGTTCCTTCTAGGAAATAATGGAAAGTTGAATCTAACCTTCTACCATATGAACTATAAGAAATCATTGGGTTTCCATTAGGATCAAGCTCAACAGACGGGTCAAGAATACTTTCTTCGATGTAGAAATCATCTCCATCAGCAATGGCTTCTGTCAATTTGTATATATCAACATCTGAAGTATCTGATAAACTATGAAAATGAGCATAATATAACTCATACCATACTTCATCTATTACAATACCTCGAGGATCAGAAGAATTAAGTAGATAATATTGGTTCTTTACCTCTTTATCAACTGGTTGTCTCCATACTGCAAAAAGCTCAGTATCTGAAAAAGCAACATCGAAATGTTCTTCTGTTATATTGGCAGCTAGAAGCTGTCGACTAACAAAAGTACCATCATGCGTAGTTGTTAATAATGTGAGGCTGTATCCGGCATCACTGTTTGAATCATTCAGAGGTGTCATGTATGTAAAATAGACCCTATCATCACTTACATGCATTTGTAAATACTCTTTCTTCGTTCCATCATCTGTAATGGGTTCCGCAGGCCAATTATAAAGGTCCGTTGGTGAAACACCTATTACTTCTAAAGCAGAGATGGGTATCACAACAAAAACTAGCATTAAGCTAATTAGCAATAACTTTCTTCCTTTCATTTTCAATTTTTTACTGGGTGAAGCTTTTATAAATTTAACTTATACAGTAAGAAGATTTGTCACTAATTAATGTCTATAATTGTAAAAATCATTGATTTATTCATTCTATGGTTTATGGCGCTTATTGTTACAATTTAACTTATACCTTCTTTCCTTAGCTTCTTTTGGAAAATTCACTCTTAAATAAGTTTAATTCTCTTTTAATTTTATTTTTACTGATATCTTTATATTATACCACACTTCACCTATTATATCATCATAGAATAGTAGCTGAATAAGTGGAGAAATTAAATGGATCAAGAGTTTATAGGGATAAATATTGGCTCAGTAACAGTAAATATAACTAAACTAAGTAACAAGGGGTCACAAATTAAGAAAAAGGTTCATTTAGGAAAACCAGCAGAAACTTTGAATGAATTGCTGGAAGAAATAAGAATAATTGATAATCAAAGCGGTGAAAAAGAAAATAAAGGGGAAAGAACGCAATTCTATGGAATAAGTGGTTCCTTTGGCTCAATCTCTGAAATATCAGCTATAGAAAGAGGAGTAAAAGAGCTGGATCAAGAAATTGATGCAGTAATATCATTAGGAGGGGAATCATTTCTATTATACCTTATTGAAGATAATTTAGTTAAAAACGTAATATCACATGATAAATGTGCTGCAGGAAGTGGAGAGTTTTTTGTTCAACAGAGTGGAAGATTAGCTCTTACATTGGAAGAGGCAATAGAGAAGGCAAGGAAGGGTAATATTGTTTCTTTAGCTTCTAGATGCTCCGTTCACTGCAAATCAGATATCACTCACAAGCTGAATAGGGGAGAAACAAGTATAGAAGATGTCCTTTACTCATTAATTGATAGTATGGTAAGTAAAATAATTGCGCTAGTCTACCAATCTAAAGCCAAAGTAAAGAAACTGCTTCTAATAGGAGGAGTGGCGTTAAATGAAGTTTTTGTGGAGATAATTAAGGATCGAATGGTCGAAAGCGAAATAATAGTTGATAAAATGAGCCCCGTCTTTGAAGCGTATGGATCCGCTCTGATTTCTCAAGATAAACCGGTTGAAAAAGAAGCAAGGTTATTAACAAATTCCAGTTTTTCAAGACTTTCTCCACTAAAATTATATGAATCACTTGTAACGGTAATAGAAGAAGAAAAACTAGAAAAGGACATTGGAAATGAACCTTTCATATTAGGAGTAGATGTTGGTTCAACGACAACAAAAACCGTTCTCGTTAATCCTGAGGATAAAAGAGTGATTGCTTCATATTATGGAAGAACGAATGGTAACCCGGTTAAAGCAACTCAAGAGTGTATTCATGAGCTAATAAAACAAGTTGGAAATGTAACAGTTAATCTTGCTGGAATAACTGGTTCAGGTAGACAAATTGTAGGAGCATTTTTAGGAACAGATGCAATCTTTAACGAAATCTCTGCTCATTCAAGAGGAGCAGCTTTTTATGATGAGGAAGTAGATACAATTTTTGAGATAGGGGGACAAGATGCTAAATTTATGCTTCTTCAAAACAAGGTACCGGTTGATTACGCCATGAATGCTGCTTGTTCAGCAGGAACAGGTTCTTTTCTTGAAGAAAGCTCAAAGAGTGACTTAGGGATAACTGTTTTTGACATTTCAGAAGTAGCTTTACAAGCCCGTTCCCCTGTTAAGTTTAAAGCCGATTGTGCTGCATTTATCAATTCAGACATTCGTTCAGCTTTACTAGAGGGTTATGAGAGAGATGATATTGTAGGAGGACTGGTGTATTCTATTGTTGATAATTACTTGAATAAAGTAAAAGGGTCAAGACCGGTAGGAAGAAAAATCTTTTTCCAAGGTGGAGTGGCCAAAAACTATTCAGTGGGTTATGCTTTTGCTCAAGCAACTGGAAAAGAAATAATAATCCCTCCTAATCCTGAACTTATAGGAGCATTTGGCATAGCATTATTGACAGAGGACAAAAAAGCAGAAAATCAAATTCATTCCTTTAAAGAAACAAGTTTAGAGAAACTAGCAACTAATGAAATGAAAGCTCTTGAGAGTTTTACGTGCAAAGCTTGTTCGAATTATTGTAGCATTGAGCGGTATATTGTTGGAGGAAGAAAGTTTCCTTTTGGAGGGCTCTGCAGTAAATATGAGTATCAGTGGAAGGGATCAGCGAAAATTGTTGAAGAAGATGACCTTGTATCAATACGGAATGAACTTATCTTTGGAGAAGAGTTACTTAATCAAAATGATGCTACGAATGGTATTATCGGAGTCCCTCGAGCTTTACTTACACATAGTCTTTATCCTCTTTATGCCCGTTTCTTTAAAGAATTGGGCTTTAAAGTTGTTCTCTCTGGAATTGATGATGAAAAAGAAATAATTACTAATGCACCGTTTTGTTATCCCGTGCAAATTGCTCATGGAGCAGTATTGGATTTAGTTAAGAAAGGCATAAAAACTGTTTTCGTCCCTCACGTGAATCTATTGCCTAAGGGAACAAATTGGAAAGATTCCACTATTTGTCCTGTAGCCCAAAGCAACCCATACTATATTTCAGGTATTTTTCCAGATACGATCTTTTTATCCCCTGTTTTAGATTTTTCAGAAGGGTATGCAAAGTGTGAAACTTTGATTGATTTAGTGGTTAAAGAACTTCAAATATCTGTTAATCTAGCAAAAGAAGCTTATCTAAAAGCTGTAAAATCTCAACAAGAAGTAGAAGCAGAATTTTTAAGATTAGGAAAAGAAGCCCTTGATAAACTAGAAGACTCTGATTTTGGGGTCCTTCTTGTTGGAAGGAGTTATAATGCTTTCCCTCCTGAAACCTCTCAATCAATTGCTAAGAAACTAACCAGTAGAGGCGTTCCAGTTATTCCTTTTGATTTTATTCCAGTAGAGGAAGGAGGAAAATTCTCATGGTTCTTTTCAAATTACATTCAGTTTGCTGTTGACTTAGTTAAAAATAACAAGAAATTATTTCTATTATATATCAATAGTTTTAGTTGCACTATTGATGCCTTTACTCAGAGTTTTGTACGCTCCGAGATGGGTTCTAAGCCTTACTTGATCATGGAAATAGATGCACATACAGGTGATGCTGGCACTCAAACTCGTTTGGAGGCTTTCATAGAGATTATTAATAATTATAAAATAATTGCAAGAGAGGCAGAAAAGAAACAATTTCAGAGATGCAGGGTTGCAGTAGAAGGAAGAGCAGTGATGGGTAAGGAATTTATGGGGAAGGCAGTGATCATTACTTCTAATGGGGAAAGAGTTGACGTAAGAGATCATCGAGTAAAAGTCTATTTTCCAAGTTTTTCACAGTATCATACTGATGCAATATCAAAATCATTCGAACTTTTTGGTTATAACGTTGGAAAGTCAAGTGACATCATCCTTGATTATCCCGTGAAGGGGCTAAGATATAGTTCGGGTAAGGAATGTATTCCTTTACCCATTTCAATTGGTCATCTTCTGACCATTATTGAAGAAAGACAACCGGGAGAAATAATAGGTTACTTCATGCTTA
>DAOWED010000031.1 GCA_030638685.1 Candidatus Heimdallarchaeota archaeon
AAATTCTGGCGCGAATATCAGGTAAGTATGGAAATGGAATTCCTCATATTACAACAAGGCAGGATATTCAGATTCATAATGTAAGAATTGAAGATACCGGAAAAGTATTGGAAGAATTACTTATTGAAAACGAAGAACGATGGAACTCCGCTCTAGAAGGAAGCGAACTCGGTGTTTGGGATTGGAGTGGTGATACAGATGATGTCTTTAACTCTAGGCAAATGAAAACCATGCTTGGTTACTCAGAAGATGAATCTTTACCTAATTGGGAATCCAGAGTTCATCCGGATGATTTAGAAGAAGCTATCGAGCAACTTGAATCTCACTTCAGAAGGGAAATCCCCTTAGTCGTTTCTGAATATAGGGTGAGATGCAAAGATGGGAGTTACATATGGGTTCTTGATCGAGGTAAAGTAATAGATTGGTCGGAAGAGGGAAAACATTTGAGGATCATTGGAACCAATTTAGATATTACTCGAAAAGTAGAACAAGAGAAAAAGCTAAGAATCAGAGAAGAAAGATGGCAATTTGCTCTTGAAGGAAGTGAATTAGGTGTTTGGGACTGGAGCCAAGAGCGTAATGAGACCTTTTATTCTAAACAATGGAAATCAATGCTAGGTTATGAAAAACATGAAATAGGAAACTCCCCTAATGAGTGGGATCGTCGTCTTCATCCTGATGAAGTTTATGTTCTTAAACAATCTCAAGCAAAGCAATACGCCGGAGAAACCGATCTTTTTACTGAGGAACATAGAATGCTATGTAAGGATGGTTCCTATAAGTGGGTTTTGGATAAAGGTAAAGTAATTGATAGGGATGAGGAAGGACAGCCCACTAGAGTTGTTGGTATGCACCTTGATATTACTACTCGTAAAGAACTTGAGCTTGAAGGTAAATTTCTTAACATTCTTCTTCGACATGACTTATTAAACAGATTTGTTATTATAGGTGGATATCTTTCAATCATTGACCCCTCTGATCTTTCAGAAGAGTCTCAAAGTTATCTTAAGAAAGCATCAATTGCAGTAAACCAGTCCAGTGAATTAATTGAAAAAATACATAAACTTAGAATGCTTCATGATAAGATTCCTTTAGAAATAATTAACCTCTCTGACCTCTGCACTGAAGTAATTTATAATACTAAAAATTTAGCAGAAGAAAAGGGGATCACTTTTGAGAGATACCCATGTACTCATTTAGTTAAAGGTAGTCATCTTACGAAAGAAATGTTAACTAATTTGATTGAAAATGCTATTAATCATTCAAAAGGCTCTATTATTCGAATGTCAACTTTTCATAATTCTGATGAAGTTACAATTGTAATAGAGGATGATGGTATAGGGATTGATGAAAGTTTGCGCGATAAGATTTTTGAGAGAGGATATAAGGGCAAACATTCGGAAGGTTCTGGTATTGGTCTTTTCCTTGTTAAAAAGATAATTACAAGTTCCGGTGGACGAATTGAAGTTAAAGCTTCAGAGTTGGGAGGAGCTAGATTCGAGGTTACTTTCCTAAAAGCTGATCTTTAAGTGTTGCAAGTATAGAAATCCTCAATCCTTTTATTTTTCATTATTTTTCGCTATTTTTCATTATTTCTTTAAATTGTTTATCATATTTTTCAGCGTTTAGAGCCGGTTTTTCAGCATACATTATACCTCTTCCAACGTTAATGAGCAGCTCTTTTCCGCATATCTTGATAAGTTTCTCGGCATCCCCTCCTTGTGCTCCTACCCCTGGAGCTAATATTATCTTTTCACCTATCTCTTTCTTGATTTCTTTGATATGGTTATCCGTCACGTGACCCGTTGCTCCTACCACTGCTCCATCGGCATATTTTCTCACTTCCTCTGCAAAGTGTTGATAAACCTTTTTTCCTTCCATCTTTTCAGTAATCATCCATTTTGCTTCTGGATTACTCATTAATGTTAGAACAATTACTCCAAGCCCTAGTTCATGTGCTTTTTCACTGGTTGATCGGGTATTTCCTGCAAAAGGGCTGAAAGTCAATCCATCAAACCCTTCTTTATTAATCCAATATAGGGCTGAATCGTTTGTTGAACCGATATCTGACAACTTATGGTCCATTATAGTTAATAGACCTAGTCCTTTAGCCTTTTTAGTAATTTCTTTTATTTCTGAGGTTGTTAGTCCTATTAAGTATTGTCTGTTGGGTTTTACTGCAATTGAGTATGGAGCTACTTGGTCAATTATTGTATGCATAAATTTCAAGCGATCACTTGATGAAATAATGTTTTTTTCTCTTTGACCCGGGATGGCTGGATCTAGACCCACACATAATACACTTTCTTTTTCTTCATACAGTGTTTTGAATTTCGTTAAAAAGGAGCTTGTCATTTGTTCACCTTAACCATTTTAAGTATTATTTTTGTTAATTTTGCATTATTCCTTTCAAATTTATAATCTGAATGGATTAAATCCAAGTGCTTCTGTCAATTCCGCCATTTTTTCTTGCGTTTCTTCTAAAGTGAGTGATTTTAAGTAAAAGTCATACCTATCTTGTAAGAACTCATGCTCTTCCCATGGGAATATTACCCATCTCTCCTCTGTTTCTATGCAGTAATCGGGAATATATGCTGTTTCTTCTCTTCTATAGAGCACAGCTACTTTTATTTCGATTCCTTCATTCTTTTCCTTTAGAGCCTTTACTGCATGTTTTAGGCTTTCTCCTGAATCAGAAATATCATCTACTACGAGCACTTTTTCCCCTTTTTTAAACTCGGGGCACTCTTGAGTTGTTTTTGGTTCTTTTCCTCTTGCTCCTTTTTCTTCATTGGTGTAAAACTCTACCTTCATGACATAAAGGCTTTTTAGGCGTAGGTGGTCAGCTATTAGTCTTCCTGGAACCAGCCCTCCTCTAGCAATTGCTAGAATAGAATCTGGTTTAAATTCATCATCTTTTATATGGTTTGATAACTGATCTATCCAATCGATCATTACTGGCCAGCTGGGCACACAATAAATTTCATCGTAGTTTTCGTTATTCACTTCTTTCACCTTTGGTTTTTGTTATTCATTACAATTTCTAAAATAATCCTAACTCTTCCCGTCGGTCAATAATATCATACATGTCTGGTCCTGTTCCTATTAATGTAACAGGTACTTTTACTTCTTTTTCTAGTTTTTCTATGAATACTTTTGCCTCTGAGCTTATCTCTTCATAATTCTGAACTTTTTCACATTCTGGGAACAATATATCTATTTTTGTTAATCCAATTTGAGTTGTGCTATTTATTCTAATAGCTCTTTTTGCCATTTCATAATTGAATGGAGCAGCTCTTCTTGCTCTTCCGGTTACTGTTCCATATTCTGTCCATTTTCTCTTATTCATTTCCTCTAGGTCGAGTTCTCCCTCTAATGGTCCTTCTCCTACTCTTGTCACAAATGCTTTGAATACTGTTATTACATCCGTTACATCTGTTGGACCTACACCTGCATCTGAACATAAAGCAGCTGCTGCAACATCTTTAGAGGTTACATATGGATATGTTCCATGATAAAGTGAAAGATATGTTGCTTGACTTCCCTCTAAGAAAACATGTTCATTTCTATCAAAACTTTCATGAATTTCTTGAACTGTATCTGTCAAGTATGGTTCCAATTCAGGAATATCTCTTGCTAACGGAGCAGATCTTCTTATTCTATCTTGATTTGCTGGTCCTGTACCTGCACCGGAAGTACCTATTTTTTCCGTTAAATGACTGTCTTCTTTGTCCACTTTTACATGTTTTGGTAAAATTATACCAGATTGGTAGTCTACACCTAATCTGTCCCCGATTTTAGTAACTTCCAATTCTTTCAATAATACTTCCGGATTCACTAACATTCCTGGGCTAATTAGTACTCTTGACCTTTCATTTAGGAATCCAGCTGGTAATTGCCTTAGTTTATACACTACTTCATTGTATATGACTGTATGTCCTGCATTTGGACCTACTCCTCCTCTAACTACTAGCTCTGGCTTATCTTTCAATGAAATATAAGCTGCAAGTTTTCCTTTTCCTTCATCTCCAAAAAATCCTCCAGTTAAAACAGTACACTTATGCTCTTTCACTTATTGTTCTTTCATCTACTTGTTTTATTATTTTTGTTTTTGTTCTATTTTTCTTCTTTTTTTCTTCTTTTTTAGCTCTTTTTTTACACTTTTATGCAAACTATGATTTTATAGGCGCCCAATGGTTAATGGCTGGAAAAGAGAGGAGTTAGAGGTGGTCATTAATGATAAGACCACATTAGCGACAAACGATTTCACCTCGGGTCTTATCGAGAGTGACATCGGTACTCGAACATTCTGGGCAGAAGGCTGGTGGTTTACTATCAAGTCGACTAACGGGACATTTTATGTTAGTGGACTTTTCAAGGTTCATATAGAAAAAAAGACAAAAGAAGTATAATATCATTTCTAAAGAATTCAAAATAATGATTAATGATAAACCAATAAGGTTAAAATACTCTCAAGTAAAATGTGAACTATGAGTATTCTTCAGAGACCTTTCTATGACCCTAGAAATTTTAGTGGTCAACTTATGGGTTTGTTAACTTTTATTTTACTAACAATAGCATCAGTCGATTACGATCCAGTGATTTTCAGTATGATGATTCTCTTTTCTTGTGTCTTTTTCTTCTGGTTAGTAAAAGCCATATGGACTGAATATGTAGCAACTAGACCTAGTTACTAACATATCCTGGGGAGATTTTCAACCAAAGGTCGATTTCAAAGCAGTTTTTATTAAAATTTATTAGACATTGTCTAAGCTGTTAAGGAAGTCAGAGTAAGATTTTTCAATGTCATCAAGATTTTTCTGACGCATGATTTTTTGATGGAACGGTTTGGTTAATGGATGAGCATTAATTAAGAATGCAAGATTAACCTTAGCAAAAATAGGAGTGTAAAAGCTATGTTCTTTTGCAATTTCTACTAAACGATCGAAAGCTTCAATCTTTTCATAAATAGTAATGTCAGATGGGTTTCTTCTTGAAAAAATGTGGGGAACACGACGAGCTTTCCGCCCGATCATTACTCCTGAATAAACTCCTTCTTTGAGATAACTTTCCACATCTTCAACAGAAGCAATATCACCATTAGCTATTATTGGTGTTTGAAAGTTATCAGGTATCTCTTGAATATATTCTTTTGTTGCTGGACTGTTATAGTCATCTACTTTAAAGCGTCCATGGACTGCTATCCAGTCAAGTTCAAGTTCATCAGCAAGGGTTAATACTTCACCTATTACTTGTGATGAAGGATCCCACCCTAAGCGTGTTTTCAAGCCAACCGGAATGGTTGAATTTTCTTTTAAATCAACTAAAATCTTTCTTAAATTGTCAAGAGGGGGTTTTAATAGGCTTGAACCTGATCCTCGTTTAGTAACTTTGAATTTAGGACATCCCGCATTAAGTTCTACACCGACGAACTCGTGAATTGAGGTGAGATATGTAATTGCTTTGCCAAAATATTCTGCTTCGTTCCCGAATAATTGAAGTATAACT
>DAOWED010000158.1 GCA_030638685.1 Candidatus Heimdallarchaeota archaeon
GGTTAAAAAATGTCATTTTCAGATTTAGCAGCCGAACTAGTAGCAGATGGGTCATTAGGCGTAGGATATTTAGTAGATGCCGCCGGAGAAGTCTTTTGGAGTGTTGGTGACTGGGATATTAATCCTGGTGATGCAATAAACCAATGGAAAAGAGGAGGCACCTCATTAACCTCCTTTTCAATAGGAGGAATCAAATTTACAGTTATTGGTAACACTGAAGAACGTTTTGTCTCAACAAATATTGGAGGGCAAGGTCATTTTCTTATAGCAAAATGTCCTCACTGGGATGGACATATTGTTGCATGGGCTCCACCTAATTTTGGTCCTGATGTTACCTTCCAGCAAATAGCAAAGCTAGCATCAACTGTTAAGTCATAGCTCAGATTTTTACCTGCCAATAGATGATTGAAGTCAACTCTCACTCGTCCTCCACCTGTGTTTAGAACTGTTTACTTCTGCAATTAATAAAGTTGTCAAAACTTACCATGGCTTCTTAAAATGTGGAAAATGATAGTTTCAAGCCTTTCTATTTTCTATTCTTTTAACCGTAAAAAGGTTACTCTTAAAGGTTTAATTCTTTCTTAGAGGTTTATATAGGCTGATTACAAAGATTATTTTGTAAACAAAATGAAACTTAGAAACAGTTGTTTCAGATCCTTAAGTAAGTCTATCTCTCAGATTATGAGGGAATGAAATAAAATAACTAAACTGCTAGGGATAAACGGTTTCGTCAGACTACAATCAAAATTAGTTTGTGAAGTTTCCGCTTCATAAATCGACTCTGTCCATAGTCCAGAGTCAAACTTCTACTTAGGTAGAGGCGTTCTGGTAAGTTTTACCAGAATTATAGACTAGTGTTAAGTCATAAGCTTAACTTTATTTCTCTTCTCCTCCTTCTTTTTTTTAGCTATTCTTAATTGATTTTTCTTCTCTTCGCTGCTAAGGCGCCTAGCTCCTTGTTAATGAACTAAAAAACTCATTTGAAAGAAAATAGAGAGACGGATGAACTTAAAAAAGAGAAAACTAAAACAATAATAGATAGTAAGTCAGTTCATCAAATGGAAAAAGCTGAAAGATACTCTCTTTAAAAAAAACCTATTCCTTAACCGAATGCTTTTTTTTAGAGTAATGAAAATCATTAATTGAAGGTAATAACAATGGGTCGAAGATCAAAAAAAGATCAAGATAATCTAGCTTTAGGCGCACTTGAAGAATTAATTACACAGCTTAAAGCATTAGTGAAACAAAGTACAGATGCACTATCCAATAGAGTAGCTATGATGGAGAAAAGAGTAGAGGATTTTGAAAACGACATAAGCCAAGTTATTGAAGCAGTTGCTTCTTTCCAAAACCTAACAATGGGCACTCCAAGAGGTGCACCCTCAAAACCTTCTTCAGGTCCTTCTGCACCATCAGTTGGCGCAGCCTCTCCCGCACCAGTTCAAGTTGCTTCAACTGGAACCGGACCCTCAACGCCTACCCCTGGAAAGCAAAAAACTGGTGACTTGAATAAACCTGGTGCACCCAAACTTTAGACTTCTAGGATTTTTTCAGTAATCAATAAAGTGTTACCTTTCATCTGTTCAAATTTGAACTATTGACGTCATTTTATAATGAAATGTTGACCGTTGCTTTTGCCATAGTTTTATAAACATGAATGTCTTTATCTCATTAGTTTAGAATAGAGACCAGAAGGTAGAAAAAATGGCAACTCAAGATTTCATGGATAGATCAGTAACAACCTTTCGTTCAACAGCCTTTAAACTAAAGTTAGTAGTTAACCTCGTTCGTTTGGCTTCAGCTGGTTTTTTCGTGTATATGTTAATTGTCATGTATAATGTTTTGCTGGACGAATGCTTTGAATTCAGTAATATTGAAACTGTTATAGTTGTAATTGTTCTAAGCTTACTAGCTATCGTTGTTGGAGTACTAAGTTTACCACTTCAGTTACTGTATGCTCTTGGGTTCGATGATACAATCATTATCTCAACAACTTACGTTGTTAAATCCTATACCTTGAACTACATCTTCTCAGATGTTTCAGTTGTGGAAGGGATGAACATAGATAGCATGATGGGCGCATCAGTTGAAAGTGGTGACATGATTGATTACCTCTTTACTCCTTTTGCTTACATATTCAATAAACCTCAAAGAATTCTTTATAATCATGAAATGCTTCTTGCAATAATTTTGCTAATGTTTATTTTTATGATAGTTGCAGGAATATCATTTATAAGACATTCAGATGTTGGACAAGCAGGAATAGCTTTTGGATTAAGTCAAGTAATAATTATCTTAGCATTAATGAAGGATTTAACAGTGGCTAATTTTGAACTTGACACTGACACTATTGGTACACTTCTGGGGTCAAATCTGTTCATAACTGGTTTTATACCGTACCTCTTCCTCGAGTTTGCATTGCAAACGTCTTATATTAACAATTTAATCTCTCCCACTCTAGGTAGACAAAAAAGGGTGGGAATGAGTTTAGAAAAACTGAGAGAATTTAAGCTTAGTTCATTAAAAGCGGATACTGGAGAAGAAGAAAAACCTGGTGATGAACAAAGAGAAAGTACTTCATTAACAGCAGGAGGAACGGGAAGTCAGCTGGCTAAAAAATTCGGAACGCAAGCACTAGTCTTTCTACTTGATTCTGCATCAGACAGTCTTTTTGCTCGTCCAGGTGGAGAAAAAGATAGGATGACCGGTCGATTACAGCGTTATCATGAAAATCTGGTACATATCGATCCTAAAGTCAATGATAAATTAGCCGGTACTACAACTTCAATAAACCCGGTGACAACCCTTATCTTCGTACTTCTATCGATGGGTATGAGGTTAGTTTTGATGATTTCCATGGCTTGGCTACTTTTAAACCCGGCATTATTTATGTTCGTTTTTCGTTTTCCTGACAGTGTGGTCTATTCAATAGAGTTAGCTGAACCAGAAGGTGTATTAATAGTTCTACTTCCCTTTATTTTCATTTTAATTCTTCTAGCTCAAGTTATTGGAATAATTAAGAATTACTTCGTTAAAGGAGTAGAAGTGTTCATTTCAGAAGAACAAATCGCTCAATTATTATCTGGAGAATTAAAAATTGATCAACCCGATGTTCCTCCTCCCTCACTAGATGAATGATTGTAGCGAACAATTGATCGCTCTTACTTTTATCTAAATTATCTTGGTTTAGATTATTTAGTTTTGTTCAGCTTATTTAGTTTATTTTAGTTTATTAGTTACTTTCCATCTATGAACTAAGCTATGACAAGCAAAAGCCACATTTTCAATCTCTAAAAAGATTGGAACATTCTCTTGACCGCAAAGCTCTATTGGTTTTTCAACTAAGTGACCTGACATCCAGCATAAAAGAAGAGGTTTCTTTCTTCCAGTATCATTCCATGCGTTAATTGCTCCTTTAATATGCTCATCTGATTTCATCTCAAGAAAAGTTGGGATCACACATTCAGCAATAACTATGTCTACTTCATTTGCTTCTAAAAGAGTTTTAGTGGCATGATAATACTCCTTTTCTCGAGCTGATGCAATAGTATCAACTGGATTAGTTGGTTTAACAAGAGGGTTAAGTCCTTCCTTAAGTTTAACTTGTATTTCTTCTGAAAAATCGTTCAATGTGATATCATAATCAAAAAGTTCATCGCTTAAGATAACTCCTACTCCTCCGGCATTAGTAATCACAGCTACTCTGTCTCCTTTTGCTGGGGGCATCATAGATAAAGCTTTGAGCCCTGAAGTGAGTTGACCAATTGTATTAGCCATTAGTGCACCAGCTTGTGTTGCTGCTGCTTTAAAGGCATTGAACCCGCTTGAAAGACTTCCAGTGTGGCTTAATGCACTTTTTGTTCCTTGCTCTGTTCTTCCTCCTTTCAAAATAACAACTGGTTTTTTGGGTGTTATTTCCTTAAGTGTTTCATAGAATTCTCTTCCCTTTTTAACAGCTTCAATATAGAGCCCTATCGAGTTGATGTTTTCATCATCTCTGTAAAAAGGAAGAAGATCGGAGTAGTTAATGTCAATCATGTTTCCAAGGTTAGCAAATTTGGAAATACCTATATTCTGATCTGAAAGAGTATAGAAGCAAGCAGCTCCGAAAGAACCACTTTGAGCAATCATAGCTATTGAGCCTTTAAGGGGTGTTTCAATAAAAGAGGCGTTTAATGAGTGATCCATATTAATTATTCCAACACAATTAGGACCAATAATGGATATTCCTGCTTCATTTGCGATAGTCTTTATTTCTTCTTCTAGTTTTCTTCCTTCCTCATTTATTTCTGAGAAGCCGGCTGTTACAATTATCAATCCCTTGACTTTCTTTTGAGCACATTCTTTTACGACTGGAATAACGTACCTTTGACCAACTAAGATTATAGCAAGATCAATATCATCGGCTACATCAAGAACTGATTTATTGACCTTTAAACCTAGAACCTCCTCGGAGGATGGATGGATAGGGAAAACAGTTAAATTATCATCTTTATTAGTAATAATATTTTTAGTTACTTCGTAACCGAATTTTTGAGGATTATCACTTGCACCAATAATAGCTATTGTTTTAGGGTAAAAAATTTCTTTCAAAGACATATGATCACTGCCTACTAATAATTGTTTCAAGTAGAAATAACTTCTTTTTTAAGATGGTGACTGGGAAGAAATTTCAAATAAGTCAATTAGTTTAATAACAAAATGGACTATGGATATTCTGATTCACAATAATGCACGATATGCTTGCAGTGATTCAGTCACACGATCAAATCCTTCGTTATTATATGGTGAAACATGAATCATTAGATGAGAAACACCGTTTTTTCAAATTCACAAAAACTTAAACACCCGAAGATATTTAGTTAATGCCTATTAGGGAGTGCACCAAAACGGGGGGCTGCCTTTTTCGCCAATGGCTAAAAGGAAGAGGAGAGATAGCGATGTTGCGTGCGGCATTGAGGTCACTATCAACTTGACGGAGAGAACCAGAAGAACTTTTACAATGGTAACAGAAAAGGGTTTTTCCTTTTCTTTTGCCTAGTCTACCACATTTA
>DAOWED010000095.1 GCA_030638685.1 Candidatus Heimdallarchaeota archaeon
AAGTTGAAGTAATAGCCAAAGAAATGGTTAAAGAAGGAAAAGTAAATACTGAATCAGCAATGGCAATATTAGAAAAAATAAGAAAATAGTGAATAAAAATAAGAAAGTATGAAAAATTAGAAAACTATTTTCGAAATTTTAAGAAATTAAAGATAATAAAAAATTAAAAAGTTAAAAAGAGCACGAAAAATGCTCTTAGTGGTTTATTATAGTTTTTAAAGAAAGTTCTGATCAAATTTTCTTTCATCTTGCATTGAACGAGAGAGATCAAGCATTCGTTGAATATCAGCTTCAATGTTTGAAGCCTCTTCCTCAAGTTCAGTAAGGTCAACATCAAGCTCAAGAAGATGGTTTAAAACCTCGAGAGCAATCGACCCAGCACTAGGATCTGGCCTATTACGCTCAGCGTAAGGGAGAATAGCTAATGCAGGAAAGTTGTTGAGCTCAAAGTACATTAAAATTAATGCAAGAGGACCAGTAACAAATAACCCTTCATCTAGATCAATTAGATCGAAATTTGGGTCTTCTGGGGGTACAAATGCAGCAGTTCTAACTACTCTAAACAAGTCTGAAAGAAACTCATCATCGACTATTTCGTCAGAAGTTTCTGAAGCTTCAGAAGTTTCAGAGGTTTCAGTTGCAGAAGTATCATTTGATGGATTTTCTGAACCGGAATTTGATTCTAACGAAGTATCTTCCAATTGATCATCGTCTTCATCTACAGACATTAGACGATTATCCAAGCCACCTATAAGATAAGCAGCTTTCATCTCACACTCTATACAAAAATCGACTATGACTTTAGAAAAAGCTCGTTGTTCTAATCGGTAAGGTTCAAAACTAGGTGCTACTAAAACCAAGTTTTCGTGGCGATAGATTTCAAATGGAAGAGATAGAGTACCTTGCTTAAGAGTAATGAATGGAGGTAGAAGATCAGTTAGAATATAACCAATCTTTACAGCATTCAATTGCTCAATAAGGTGATTAACTGCAATGTAACCACTCTCACCTAGACCATGAAAGCCAGAGATAAAGGTAGAACCTTTAAGATCGGACTTGGAAAAGCCTTCGATAAGACGAATGTCAACTGAAGATGAAAATTTCGGATCAATGAAAGACATGAATTAACTTCCTTTTATTTCTTAGAACTGAGGTCAGTTCGAATAACACGACGACGACGACGGCCCTTCTTAGGACCAGTCCTAGAAGCGGCTATTAAACCGATTTTACGTCCTGGGGGTGCATCTCTTGAGGTTGTACTCGCCTTTCCGGGGCTTTGATGAGCTCCACCTCCGAATGGATGTGAAACAGCATTCATCGCAACTCCACGCACTCTTATCGATCTTTTCCCTTTTGCTTTTCTTTGGTGATGTCTTGTTCCTGCTTTTACGAATGGCATTTTTGTTCTTCCGCTTCCGGCTACTATTCCAACCGTTGCTCTGCATTCTTTTAGCAGTACTCTTATTTCACCTGAGGGTAAATCCACTTGTACCACATCTTCTCTGTGTGTTCCTACAATTGCACTTCCTCCACTTGTTCTTACTAGTTTTCCTCCATCGCCGGGGGATCTTTCTATGTTGAACACTGGAGTTCGTGGTGGTATCTGTGATAGTGGTAGTACATTTCCTTGTCTTATTTCGGCTTTTGCACCGTATTCTAATTTATCGCCTATCGACATTGCTTCTGAGGGGAGAATTAATTTTTGTAATCCATCTTCGAATTTGACTACTGCTAATGGTGCTCCTCTTCCGGGTTCATGCATTAACTCTATTACTTCTCCGATTATTATATCGTTCTTTTCTTCGGGGCTTATCTTTCTGTACTTTACTGGGCCTCTTCTTTTATGGCCTGCAGCTCTGAACTGAGATGTTCCTCGCCCTTTCCTTTGAACAAGTATTTTCTTTCCCATGATTTCACGTCCTTTAGAATAAGCCTAGTCTTGATGCTAGGTCACCTGCATCGTGATCATCTGTAAGTGTGACGTATGCTTTCTTCTTTCCTAGGGGAGTTATTGATGTGTTAACTTTGGCAACTGTAACATTGAACAACTCTTCTACGGCACTTTTGATTTGGTGCTTGTTTGCGTCTTTTCTACAAATGAAAACTAAGCGATTTAACATTTCTATTTCTGTAAATATTGCTTCTGAGATTTTTGGTTGTATTATTACGTCATAAGGATCCATTTTTTTATTCCTCCGTTTCAATCTCCGTTTCATCTTCTACTAGCTGATTTATAACATCCTCTACCCATAGAGTTAGTCTTCCGGGGTATGTTCCGGGTGCTAATAATTCAATACTTAATTCATGAACTGTAACACAATCTATTCCGGGGATGTTTCTAAGAGCTCTAGCTAAAGGTACTTCTCCTTCTGGAACAACAACTAGAGGACCTTTTCTTCTTCGATATTTTCGTCCTCTTTTCTTGCCTTTTCCAGCTCGAATTTTTCTCTTTGCAGCTCTTTCTAGCTCTTCTTCTAAGCCTAAAGAAATAAGGGTAGTGTATGCTTGACTTGTTTTGGCAATTTCTTTATAGTCATTTGATATAACTATTGGGAAAGTGTCCAAGTCGCCTACTACATGCCCTCGTGCTTCAACTAATTCTTTCTTAGTTGTTGCCCCTAAGGCTGATTTTAAACCTAACCAGTATTCTTTGATATTGATTGCTTCGTAGATTTTCTTTTCTGCTTTTGGTGGATGCGCTCTTCGCCCACCTACTGTTGATGATGCCAATACGGCTTTTCCAATTGGATTTCGAGGAATTCTTGATCTTCCTCTTCCTGGACCCCAACTATCTGCTGAAACTCGTGTTCCAGCTTTTGGACTTACTCCTTGGGGTTGTTTTTGCCATGTTTGTTCTGCTATTACTGCCCTTTTAATTATGTCGGGCCTATACTCAGCGTCAAACACTGTTGGTAACTCAATTGATTTTTCAACAGTTCCTTTTATTGAATAAACATTAACTTTCATATTTGATCACCGCTTTATACGTGCTTATTTCCCTGCTGTGATATAGTTGATATGTGAACTATATTAGGGGTTACAGGCTGGTAATCACCTTTTCTAACAGGTCTTCTTAAGATAACCATTCTTTTCTTTGGACCCGGTACTGAACCGTGCACCAACAAGAATCTAGATCTTACTGGACCATATCGAAGGAAGCCTCCAGCAACATTTATATCATCTGGATTTGTTCCTACAAGCATCACTCTCTTATTATAAGCTGTTCGTCGTTCAAATCCCATATTACCCATCCTTGGAACGGTCCAAGATAATCTTGATGGTTTCCAGGCACCTAATGACCCTACTCTTCTTCGAGCATCTTTTGTTTTTCTAGGTAAGATTTTTACTCCATGTCTTTTGACTGGACCTTGAAAACCGTGCCCTTTGGTAATACCTATTACATCCACAAACTGTCCTGCACCTACAAAATCTTCAATCAATAACTCTTGATTAATTAAAGGTAATGCATATTCATAGGCTGCTTGAATATCCTTTGCATAAACGGGTATTTCCATTATTTCAGGTTTCTTACTGCCTATTGCAGTTAAATGTGGTTGAGTATAAACTTTCATTCTTAAGATTTCGGCATTTTTGAGTGTTTCTTCAAACTTCTCTTTTGCTGCGGCATAATCATAATTTTTAGGCATAATCATGCTTTTTCCTAAGTTGGGGTTTAATTCCTCATGTAAGAGGTCACCTACAATTTTAAGTCCATAAGGTGTTTCCTTATATGAACGCAAGCCAAAGGCTACAATGGATGGTGCTTCAAGAACAGTACAAGGAACAATTATTTCTTGCCCTGACATGTGCGATCGAGGTCTATCCTCAATAGCTATTATTTGAAGCATTCCTGCCTTATACGTTGGGTACCCACCGAGTTGGGGTTGGTCTAAGGGTTCTCCGGGCCAGTAAGTAACCACTGGTCTACTACTTGAAGCTCGAGAACGTCTATATCCTAAACTACCGCGCCTGGGGGCATGTTTTGATCTATTTCCCATTAAATCACATACTTTAAATTTTTTTAATATTCTAAATCATTCTTTGATTCTTGCTGGCGGGCAGAGGAATGAATATTATTTACACTAACGATATATCAACTTCTTAGCACTACTTTTAAAATAGATCGATTATTGCGTGCTTTCTTTTTTCATCAAGATCTATAATTAATCGCCCCATAAGGCGTTTTTATCTTTATTATTCATTTTTTCGCTGGCTAGATTAAGATGATTGCTGTCAGTGAGCTTTTAATAGAATGAAATCATTTGTTTTTTGTGAATCATCTTAATATGGAGAAGTTTAATCTTACTGCTCTTTTCATAGGACGTTTCCAGCCCTTCCATAACGGCCACCTTGAAGCAATTAAAGAAATTCTATCCAATTGGGATGTCAACAAAGTTATCATATCTGTTGCTGCAGCTCAATATTCTCACCTTCCGGATAATCCCTTTACTTCAGGTGAACGAATTGAGATGATTAATTCCACTCTTACTCATGAATTTCCACAAGGCAGTTGGCTTGTGGTTCCGGTTGTTGACATTCACGACCATGCAGTTTGGGTACCTCATATTAAACGAATGATCCCACCTTTTGATGTTTGCTTTACCAATAATCCCCTTACCAAACAACTTTTCCAAGAGTATGGTATTGAAACTAGAAATATTGAAATGAAGAAAAGAAAAGAATGGTCGGCATCTAACATCAGAAATTCTGTCTGGCATGGAGATGAGTGGGAAAATCATGTTCCACCTGCTGTTGTTACTATTATTCGCCGAGTTAATGGTGTTGAACGTATCAATAATTTATTCAGCACAGACACCTAGAATAAAGATCTTATAAATTTAGAAGTGGTATTATGAGCGATCAAGAGTTTGGTATTTTTGATGAAGTTAATTCGGAATTTATCGCAGCGATTATTGAATCCTTTGGAAATTATGATGTTTTAGGCATCGAAATTTTGGAAGACCACAATATCAATATTGAACTCCTTGAAAATGAATGGATAAGCATTCAACAATGGGTGGATGCTTTCAGAGAAATATCTTCTCGGCTTGGTCCCTCTGAGATTAGAAAAATAGGTAAAAAAATGGCTGAACATTTTTCTCAGAAGAACCAAGAACCGATGATTAATGCCCTAGAATTGCTTCAAGAAACATATGATAAATTTCACCAAGGAAAAGTAGGTAAGTATGATGTTGTTGAACTTGGGATCAACTTAGCACATTTAACTAGTAATAGCCCTTATCCTTGTAATTTTGATAGAGGTATGATTCTAGCTATTGCTAAAAAGGTCTCTAAAGGGGCTAGAATTAAACATCTCACTACTTCATGTAGAGATCTTGGTCACAAACAGTGTGTATATTCGATCAAGTGGTAAATTTCAACTAGTTTTTTTAAATAAAAGTGGTTTATATAACCAACTCATTAATAATCTTCGAAGCACGATGGCAGTAAAAAATGTCCAATGGTATGAAGCAACTCCTATTTGTAATGCAGATGATCCTTTGAAAAGAGAAGTTTTTGCAAATGATTTGACAGATATTCAGATTCATCAGGCCGTTATGGAAAATATTCTTCAAAGTAATACTTCTTGGGACGATAAAATTGGTTTACTGATGGCTACAGTGCCTCAAAAACGTCTAATTGCAAGACAGCTTGTTTACTGGCATTTATCCAAACAAATCACTACTGTTGAATTCAATATGATTGCTATTATACTTAAATTCAGCCAGAGAGATCTAATGAAGTATACTTTTTGATTTACTCTTTTCAAAAAAATTTCTTATGAAAGCTACAATTGATGATTCAATAAGTCGTTAAGATAATCTGATCCTACTTTTTCTTCTAGTTTTTCCAATAATGAAGAAGGAGTGTAATACTCAATTCTTTTCTTTTTTTCATTCAAATGATCCATTTTCTGTGCTTCATCCATAAGAAATGAGTTTATTGGTGTTGAATGAGGTTTCCCTAAGCTTACTATTTCCCCAGTCAAATAATCTATATCGCTTTTTTTTCCATCAAGGATGCTTTTGTGAGTACTTACATAGTGTATCATAGTCTCATTAATAGGCTGGGTTGAAATCCATGATATTACTTCGTTTTGTGACTGCTTTATGTTCTCAATAAATGGTTCAATAAGCGATGGCATTATCTCTATTTCATTTTCTTGACATTTTATTATTCCTTCATTAATTGATGCAAGAACTAAAGTTCTGAGAGCTGGATCTTTAAAACCATAAAGATAAGGACTATTTGTCAAAGCATGAGGGACATTAAGCAAATTGATAATGAGTTTTGACCACATTACAGATTCAAAGTCTAAGGGTATTTCAGTTGGAACAACTTTGGATAAGAGTTGGATTAAAGAGGACTGTTCCATTTTCAGATCTGATTCCAAAAATTGACGAGTTTTAGTATACCATAGAATTTCATTGGTTGTTATCTGCGTAGCACTCCACCAGGCAGAACCTTGAATTATTTCATTATCACAGTAAGAAGAGATTATTTCCTTATTCCGTACCCCATTTTGTATACTAACAATTATAGCATCCGGATGGAGATATTTTGCCATAGTCTTTGCTGATTCTTCAGTTTGATTTGGCTTAACTGTTAATAAGACGATTTTCCAATCTGAGATTTCCTTCACTTTAGAGGTATATTTTGGGTTGCTTCTGAAATTTTCAAGCCCTATTATTTTGAGACCATCTTCATTTATTTTTTCTACAGAAGGTTCTCGAGCTAAAGCTTGAATACTGTGCCCTTTTTGTGTTAATTTACCTACTATAACACTTCCAAGTGCTCCTGCACCAAAAACACCGATCATATTATTCTCCCTTAGGGGTTTATCCCGTGACCTTTTAACTTTCGTCGTATAAATGGAGCCAGCAAAAGATATCTCAGTTTTGCATTCAGATATCTAAGTTTATCAAATTTTCGTGTGATAAATAGGTAAGACTCTACAATAGGATCCAATACTCGTCCATCTGGTGCGGCAAGAAGCTCTAGTATGATAGGTCCTGAATAGTTATTTTTCTGTAATAAGCTTGTTATTTCTTCTACAGGTAAATCACCGTATCCGAAGGGATAGTGGGTGTCATTAGGTGTTTCATATGTTCTACAATCACTCAAATGAATATAGGTTATCTCATCAATATGCTCTTTGAGTAAATAGTCCCAATCTCCACCTCTAAGATAAGCGTGAGGTCCATCAAATAGTATTCCTTTATATTTATCACCAAGAACACTTTTTGCTTTATTGACAAATTCTATGAATAGTTCATGGCTCATTTCTTGAATGTTTTCAATCACTATTGGCCCTTTTATTTTATTCAAATTTTCAAGTAAATTATCCCAATTAATTGTTGGATCAGGTTCTGGAGGGTGTGCGATATAGCATTTGATATTCATTCTATCATGGTTTGCATTTAATAGTTCAATTAACTCATCTATTTGTTCTTGATATTCTGGTCCTGCAAAATCATAATCGTTTAATCCAACTATAGGTAGATGAAATCCTACTCTAAATTTCTGTAATAGAGGAATACATTCCACAAGAGTTGGAAGAATTGTCACATTTATCTCAATATAATTCATACCTATTTTATTAACTAATTTTAACAAATCAGCTGCAGAAATACCTTTGTAAGGCTCAACAGTAATCCCTATGTCCATAAAATCATCTTATCTTTTTTTCGAACATATTGAATTTAGTCAATATTGAGCAAAGGTTTGAGTATTATATAATAAATCATAGTAGCAAGGATTGCGCCTGCAATTAATATGGCATATCTTTTATTTCTATTATATTCATAATCTAAAACATCAGAAGTTGTTTTTTCACTCATATTTTCTGAATCTTTTATTCACAAATAAATTTATGGTCTTAAAATGATTTTAGAAAAGAATATGATTATCCACCATGGGTTACTGGTATCAACCTTACTTTCTCATAATCTGAACACTTCTCATGAATACGTTCTGTTGTTCTTAGTTCAATTCCTGAGGAAATAAATAGAATATCCGGTCTTGGGTTTTTATCATCTCTAAAAATCCTGTATTTGAAATCTTTGTAAGGATCCAGTGCAGCCCATATTGCTTCACAAACTGTTATATTAGAACATTCAACTTTTAGCTCTGCATCCATTTCTTTTGGCCGAATTGAAGGGTGAACTGATATAATTAGCTTCATTTTTTTTCCCTATTGTTTGTTTGAGGTAGGTTTGCAGTAATTGCTTTTTTCTTCATTTTTCCAAGTCTGTTACTATTATTTCTTCTTTAAATAAGTTCAGCTCTGGATATTTTCTTTCCAGGTTTTTATTTGCGGAATACAACCTCTGAGATCTTGACCCCTCTCTCTCTAGTAGCCCTTCTTCGTATAACCGACTTAAATAAGTTCCAGCTGTACTTAAAAGTAGTCTCTCACCGAAAGATTCTTCGTACAGTAAACATAGTTCATTACTTGTAAACCAGCCAGACATTTGATTTCTTACTAAACAGCCTACTCTTTCTTTCAATGTTAATCTTAACAGATCTTCATATGAATCTATTTTCAGATGTTTACTCCTTTCTGTTTTTGTTTTATCATCTTTCAGGTCTTTTTCAGTTCCAATAAGCTTGTCAATAATTAATGCTAGATGAGCCTCATCAGTTATTTCTAAAACTGCTCCATTGATGGTTATTTTGGTTGGTTTTTTTGCCATTTTATCACAAGCCGTTATTTCCTGTTCATCTGAATACATACTTCATTATTCTTAAAACTTCAGTAGAACTATTTTGAGTTCGATTGAAATTATTTTTCTCAAATCTTTTTCTTACTCTAGATAAGAATTCGGTTAGGCGCCGTTGATGCTTATGCCTATAAGTCTAAATTGTTTGGTGGAGAAGAATTAACCATAGTTAAACGAAAGAAGTGTTTCTTAAGGGGTTAATCAACATCTCTCAGTGAATAATAATGGTATAACATTAAAAAAATAACAGTTAAAATCATTGCTAATCGAAGAAGTTCATAAATTAAATCGAAATTTACCATTATACACCATCTACTAATCTCTCCTCGACTTTCAATTATATTTAAAACTATTGCTCATGAAGCAGATTCCAATATTCTTGCTTTGAAAGCCCAAAGGAGCATACTACTTAAAAGATACTTTTTGTTTCGTTTATAATGATTCGAATGGTTCGGATTGAGATTGAATAACTAAATCTTGAGAGATGTAAATAGGGGCTTGAGAAACAACTGCAAGAAGAGTAGCGTGGCTTGGAACCATTTGATACCTCAAAGAGCTGCTGAATCCCTCTACTGAGACCTCAATAGTTGCTTGATATACTTGGGTCTGAGGAACCATAGAATCGATCTCTACTTTTTCAATAATCGATATTTCTTTGACTAAATCCCATACTCTAAGACGAGAATCTCGTACTTCATCATCGTTTAGGCAGCGGGAGATTTCAAGAGCTATTTCGATGGGAATTGCGGACATCATGAATTCAGAGCTATCTTCAAGTTCAAATTTAAGATGCATAGCTGAGTATACATTACTCCCTTGTTGAAATGGGGTAGATGAAGTTAATATTTGTATATTTATAACCTTCAAGAAAATTGTTCCAACTGATTCGGTCGAGGATATTCCGCTCATTGTATTACTGTTGTTTTAATCGTATATTTATATTGTTACGTGAATTGCAGTAAGTATAAAAAAAATTTAATTTTAAATTGGATTTTTCTTTTCAGAAGAATTTGATTTGAAGTTTTACTTTTTAATAAATTTAGAAACCCTCAAATAGAGAAAAGAGATAGATAGAATAATACCTCTGGAGTGACCGAAAATGTATCAAATGTTATTGAGGGATCGGGAAATGGACGGCTTCTAAGCTACCAAATATTGTTTTTTCACTCCACAGAGTAATCATTTTGAGTAAAAGAGTAGTTTTATCAAATTGTCTTCTTTTCATTAGATTAGTACATAGTACAAGCGATATTTTACTCTCTCAAAATAGCTATTCAATATTTTAAAGGTGATATTATGAATCAAGAAACTAACAATAAAAAACAAAAATGGGTTGTTACCGCCGCTTGGCCTTATGTAAACGCCACACCACACCTAGGAACTATTCTTCAGCTTCTTTCAGCTGATGTTTTTGCACGATATCGAAGACAGCAAGGAGATGAAGTCGTTTGTGTTTCAGGGAGTGATTCTCATGGAACACCCATTACTGTTGCGGCTCAGAGAGAAGGAATTCCGCCTGAAGAGCTTTCTTTTGCAAAGCATGAAGAAATTCTCAATATTCTCAGAGAATGGAGAATTGAATATGAAAATTATACCATAACACATACTGACCATCATATTCGGTTCATCCAAGACTTCTACCGTAAATGTTTTGAAAATGGCTTTATTTTTGAAAAAACAGAAAAACAGCTATATTGCAATCATGATAAAATGTTCCTACCAGATAGATATGTAGAAGGGATCTGTCCTGTTTGTGGAGCGGAAAGAGCTAGAGGAGATCAATGTACTGCCTCTGAATGCGGAGCTATTTACGGCGCAGCTGAGTTAATAGAACCAAAATGTGTAATCTGTGGGAATACCCCAAAACTTCAAGATACAACTCATTGGTACTTTGATTTCGGTTTTTTCACCGATGAATTAACTGAATTCATTTCTAATCATAAAATTCTTAGCAACAAAGTTAAACAAGAGGCGTTAAATCTCATTAAAGAAGGTATTCCAGCTCGATCAATTACTCGAGACTTAATTTGGGGAGTACCTGCAGAACCGATTTTTGGACCAAAAGCAGCCAATAAAAGCATATACGTGTGGTTTGAGGCAGTATTAGGATATATTAGTGCTACTGCCGAGTATTTCAATAATGAAGGAGAAAGCCCAGATAGATGGAAAGAATTTTGGTTTGAAAAAGATACTAAACTTATTTTTGCAATAGGTAAAGATAATTTGATTTTCCATCTTCTTATTTTTCCAGCACTAGTTTTAGGAACTAAAGAACCATATATTCTTCCATATCAATCTATGACTACTCAATTTTTGATGTTTGAAGGCAAAGCGTTTTCAAAATCTCATGGAATTGGAATCTGGGGCGATGAAGCAACTAACCTTTTACCCTCAGATTATTGGCGTTTTGTTCTTATTGCGAATAGGCCTGAAAATCGTGATACTAACTTTTATTGGACAGAGTTTGAAAAACTAGTTAATAGTGGTCTTAACGACAGTGTAGGCAATTTTATCAACAGAGCGATTTCATTAGTTCATCGCTACTTTGATGGAATAGTTCCCTCAATTGATAAAGAAGAACTGGAAGATTTAGCTTTTGCTAAAGAGATAACCAATTCAGTATCAGCTGTTCAAAACCTTCTTGATGTTTTCAGTCTAAAAGATGGTCTACTTCGAATTATCGCTCTTGCTAGTGAAGGAAACAGCTATTTCAGTTCTCGACAACCCTGGCATCTTATTAAAGAGCAACCAAATCAAGCAAAAACGGTTCTCAACTTAGGTATTCAGTTAGCTCACGCACTTGGAGCCCTTCTTGCCCCATTTACACCAGATGCTTCTGAAAGAATCTTCAAACAGCTTAACTTGTCTGAAAACCCCCATAGAAGAGCTTATTCAAGCATTACTTCAAGCAGCATTCCAGCTGGTCATCAATTGGGTAAACCTGAACCTCTATTTGTAAAAATCGATGCTAAAGAACTAGAGCAACAACTGATAGACAATCGTAAGACACAAACTATTTCAACGAAAGAAGAGGATAAAAAAAGTGTGAATGACCAAGAAGAAGTAATTGATTATAGTCATTTTAGCAGCGTTAAGATGGTTGTTGGAACAATTGAGAAAGTAGAAGGAGTAGAAGGCGCAGAAAAGTTACTTAAGCTTCAAGTTAATATTGGAAAGGAGATACGGCAAATTGTTGCAGGTATTCGTCAATATTATTCACCAGATCAACTTCTTAATCGTCAAGTTATTGTTGTTAAAAACCTCAAACCCATTAA